>NZ_JBHYZV010000023.1:0-94138 GCF_042753905.1 Streptomyces sp. NPDC059248
CGCCCTCGGGGGGCGGGGCCCCGCCGGGCCGTCCGGCCCGGGCCACGGGCAGGGCGGGCAGCCCGCCGGAGGACGGGGCCGCCCTGTCGCCGGGCGGCAGGGCACGGACACCGTACGGGTCGCTGTGGTGCTGGGGCCTGCGGACGGGAACCGGGTCGGCACCCGCCGGTCCCGGCAGGGCCGGGGTGACGGGGCCGCCGCCCCCGGGGAGCGGCCGGGGTCCTTCGTGGCCGGGCCGGGGACCGTCGTGCCAGCTGCCGGTGAGATGCGCGGGTCCCGGCCCACCGGTGCCGTACGGATCACTCCCGTACGCCTCGGTGCCGTACGGGTCGTGATAGTGCGGCTCATGACCGCCGGGCGCCTCGGTGCCGTCGGGGTCGTCGGTGTCCTCCCCGTCGCCGGTGGGGGTCACATGGTCGTGGTAGCGGGGGCCCTCGTGCTCCGGCTCGGGGCTCGGAGGCAGGGCGGCCGGGGTCCCGGGCTTACGGGCCCACCAGTCGGGGTCGTCGCCGGTCTGGACGGGCCGCCCGCCGCCGGGGGGCCGTTCGTCGCTCCCCCGGCCTGCGGCGCGCGCCCCGGCCCGGTAGGCGGCGATGGCCCCGGACCGCGCGGCCCGTACGTCCGGCGTCCCCCACGGCGCGACGGTGTACGCCCCACGGCCCCCGGAGCCGTCGCCCTCGACGCCCCCTCCGGACCCGTCGTCCTCGTCATCCGGGTCGTCCGGGCCGTCCGGGTCGTACTCCGCGCCGGTGTCCTCGGCGTACTCGGGATCTCCTGCGTGTGCGGCGTGTGCAGCGTGTGCAGCGTGTGCGGTGTGCTCGGCGTGTTCGTCATCGGCGTCGGGGCCCTCGTCGAAGTCCCCGTACGGATCGAGGGGCGCTTCGACGGGCTCGGGCTCCGGGGCATAGCCGCAGAGCGCCTCCTCGGCGGCGCCCGCCGCCAGGCCGGTGAGCATGATCCGGCCGTCCTCGCAGACCAGGACCGTACGCGCGGTGATATTGCGATGCGTCCAGCCGTACGCGTGCACCGCGCCGATGGCCGTGAGGACGTCGGAGGCGACTTCGGCCGCGCGATAGGGCGTCAGCGGCTGGTCCGCGAGGAACGCGGCGAGCGGACGCGCGGCGACCCATTCGCTCACGATCCACAGCGACCCGTCCTCGGCGAAGACGTCGAAGACCTGGTCGAGCCGGGGGTGGTCGGGCACCCGCGCCGCGGCCCTGGCCGCCTCGACGGCGCGCTGGACCGCCGGGTCCTCCGGGCGGAGGACGGCGCCCGGGGAACGCCCGCCGGTGTACGGTCTCGTGCCGCCCGCGGGGCCGGGGAGTTCGTCCGGCCCGACGAACTCCGCCTCCACTATCTCGGGCAGCGGCACCTGACGGACCAAGACCTCTTGGCCGCTGTAGGTGTCGAAGGCCCTGGTCTCGGCGTTCTCGTACCCGTGGGCCTCGTCGGAATCGCCGGAGCCGTCCGCCGCGTCGGGCGGGAACAGCGGCAGGCGGTAGCGGTCGGCCAGCACCCTGCCCGCGTAGTCGTCCATCTCGCCTCGTCGCCTCCCCTCGTGCCCAAGGTCAACGCCCGCCGGCCCCCACGGCCCGCCGGTTGTGCCCGCGCCCCGTCCCGGGCTCGCCGACCGGGTCCGCACGGTCCGTCAGGACGCCCCGGTGATCGGGTCGTCCGGCCGGTCCCGGCGGTCGTACGGGCGCGTTCCGTCCGCGCCTTCTCACGATACGTGTACCCGCTCAGTCCTTGGGCGCGAATGTCGCGAACGCGGTGTCCCGCAGCGTCCGGCACTCGGCCCCGTCCCATTCGGCCACCGGGCAGGACACCATGATCGAGTAGCCCCGCCGGTCGTCGACCTTGAACCCGCGGTTGAGCACCCGCATCCGCTTGCCGTCGTGGTCGCGCTCGAACTGCCAGTCGGCGACGGTCGGATAGCCCCGGTACAGCACGGCATTGATGCTCAGGTGCTGGTAGTTGTTGCTGGCGCTCCTGGTCCCGGGGACCGCGTTCCGCCAGGCCGCCGCCGCGTCGGTGCCGGGCTTCTTGTTGAAGTCGACCTGGACCCGGGGGAAGGCGCCTCGGCCGGTGTTGAATATGCCCCCGGAGTTCCGTCCGGCTATGTCCGTCCGGCGGAAGTCCTCCGGCATCGCCATGGAGAACCGGAACCGGTCGTCGGTCTTCACCGCGTATCCGGCGGGCAGGGCGTCCTTTCCGGTGCCACCCGAACCGGGCCCCTTCGACGCCCCCGGCTTCGTACCGTCGGGGGTGCTTCCCGTCTTGCCGTCCCCGCCCTTCGCGGGATCACCGGCGGGGGTCTCCTTGCCGGTCTCGCCGGTCGGCTTCTCCTGGCCGCCGTCGCCCTGGCTGCCGTTGTCGGCCCCGGCAGACGCGGGGGGCTTGCCCGCGCCGGTCTCGCCGCCCGCGCCGTCGCCGTCGGACCCGCCGCCGATGGTCAGATAGAGGATCGTGCCGAGCAGGGCGAGCACGACGCCGATCGCGAGCAGGACCAGCGTCCGGCGCGGGACCACATCGGTCAGCGGCGCCCGGCGGGGCGCGGCCCGCTGCACGGGCGGCGCGGGCGGCGGAACGGGCGAGGCACTCGCCGCGCCCGCGGCCGCCGGCCCCGCCGCCGGGGTCCGCGCGCCGCCCCGGGCGGGCTTGTTGCGGGAAGGGCTGTTACGGGCGGGGCGCTGGGGGCCGCGCTGCCGGTCGGCGACGGGCCGGGCCGGAGCCGGCGGCTCGGGCGGCGGGATGGTCGGAAGCGCCATGGCACGGGTGGCGTCGACCGGGAGCGGCGGCGCCACCGGCTCGTCCGGGGCGTTGACGACCCGGCTCAGCAGGGTGCGGGCGCCGGTGTCGTCGAGGCGCTGCGCCGGGTCCTTGGCGAGCAGGCCATAGATGACCTCCTCCAGCGGACCGGCGTTCTTCGGCGGGTCGAGCGGCTCGGTCATCACGGCGGTCAGCGTGGCGATCGCCGACCCCTTGTCGTACGGCGGGGTGCCCTCGACGCTCGCGTACAGCAGACCGCCCAGCGACCACAGATCGGCGGCGGGCCCGGGACGGTGGCCGCGGGCCCGCTCGGGCGAGATGTACGAGGGGGCGCCGACGAGCATGCCGGTGGAGGTGATCGAGGGGTCGCCCTCGACCAGCGCGATACCGAAGTCGGTGAGGACGACCCGGCCGTCCTTGCCGATCAGGACATTCGACGGCTTCACATCCCGGTGCAGGATGCCCTCGCGGTGGGCCGACCGCAGGACGTCCAGTATCGCCAGGCCGACCTCGGCCGCGCGGCGGGGCGTCAGGATGCCGTCCTCCCGGATGACTTCGGCCAGCGACTTGCCCTCGACCAGCTCCATCACGATCCACGGCCGGTCGTCCTCGTCGACCACGTCGTACACCGTGACGGCGCTGGTGTTACGGATCCGGGCGATGGCCTTGGCCTCGCGCAGCGTCCGGGTGATGAGCCGTCGCTTCTCGTCCTCGTCGATCTGGTGGGGGAACCGCAGCTCCTTGACCGCGACGGTCCGGCCGAGGGTCTCGTCCTCGGCACGCCACACCGTGCCCATACCGCCCCGGCCGAGCACCCCGCCCAGCCGGTAGCGCCCGGCGAGCAGCCGCCCCTCGGACTCGGCGCGCCCGGTCCCCCGGGCCTTCTTCCCGGAACCGGAACCTGAGCCGGATTCGGAACCGGAGCCCTCGCCGCCCGAACTCCGGACCTGCTCGGACGGTTCGGCCTTCTCGGCCTTCGCGGCCTTCTCCGTCTTCGCGGCCGTCGCGACCGCGGC
Source organism: Streptomyces sp. NPDC059248 (assembly GCF_042753905.1). NCBI lineage: Bacteria > Bacillati > Actinomycetota > Actinomycetes > Kitasatosporales > Streptomycetaceae > Streptomyces > Streptomyces sp. NPDC059248. Next base: position 3,786 of record NZ_JBHYZV010000023.1, read on the forward strand.
GGACTTCTCCGCCCCGTCGCCCTGGCCGGCCTTGTCGCTCTTCTCCGCCGTATCGGCCGTCTTCTCGGACCGCGTGGCGTCCTTACCGACACCGGCCGTCCCGGCCGCCTCGGGCGACGCGGCCGAACTCCCGGTCCCGGCCGCCCCGGCCGCCTTGTCGCCCTTCGACCGCCGGTCGGCCTGTGCCCCGATGACCGGCTGCTCCGCACCGTCCCGGGAGTTCACACCGGACGCGCCGGACGCACCGGACGCACCGGACGCACGAGAAGCGCCGTCCGCCGCCGCCTTGTCGTCCCCGACCGGCTCCGCACCGCCGCCGGGGGCGCCGGACGCGCCGGAATCCCGATCCCCGGCCGACTGGCCGTCAGGCCCGTCGCCCGCCGTACCCGTCGCAGACGCACGCTCCTCGGAGCCGTCCCGCTGGGGCTTCCGCGACTGCTCTGCCTCCGACATGCGTCCCCTCTGCGATCCCTGGTCTTCGCCCGCGCCTGTCGCTCCCGCGCGATGCGGTAACACGCCCTGGCAGAGCTTTCATTGTCTCTCACTCCGGGCAGGGCGTGTCTTTCAGGGTCCGCCGCGCACCCGAGGGTGCTGGCGAGGGTAGTACGGAACCAGCCGGTCCCCCACCCTCGACCGGGCACCGTCCCACGCGGTGGTACGGCCCACCCCGCCGACCGATCCCCCGCCCCATCGCCCGCCCGGTCGGCGGACCGCACGGACACCGGGGTGGAAACCCCGCCGTACGACGGTCCGTCACGGCCGTCACCCCACCACCGCGCCCGTCACAGCGGCACGATGTCCGGCGCCCCCAGTCTCGCCGCGTCCGCCGTCAGATCGTCCGGCTGGCGCTGCGACTCCCGCTCCGCCTCCACCCGCTTCTCGTAGTGCTCGACCTCCTTCTCGATCTGCTTGGCGTCCCAGCCCAGCACCGGGGCCATCAACTCGGCGCACTCCCGGGCGCTGCGCGTCCCCCGGTCGAAGGTCTCGATGGAGATCCGGGTCCTGCGGGTGAGCACGTCGTCGAGGTGGCGGGCGCCCTCGTGGGACGCGGCGTAGACGACCTCGGCGCGCAGATAGTCGTCCGCGCCGCCCAGCGGCTCCCCGAGGCCGGGGTCGTCGGCGATCAGGGCGAGGACCTCCTCCGCCAACGAGCCGTACCGGTTCAGCAGATGCTCGACCCGGACGACATGGAGTCCGGTCCTGGCGGCGATCCCGGCGCGCTTGTTCCAGAGGGCGGGGTAGCCCTCCGCGCCGACCAGTGGTGTCTCCTCGGTGACACAGGCGGCCACCCGCTGGTCGAGACCGTGCACGGCCTCGTCGACCGCGTCCTTCGCCATCACGCGGTACGTCGTGTACTTACCGCCCGCCACCACGACGAGTCCGGGGACCGGATGGGCGACGGTGTGCTCCCGGGACAGCTTGCTGGTGGCGTCCGACTCCCCGGCGAGCAGGGGCCGCAGGCCCGCGTACACCCCCTGGACGTCGTCCCGGGTCAGCGGGACGGCCAGGACCGAGTTCACATGCTCCAGCAGATAGTCGATATCGGCGCTGGAGGCCGCGGGATGGGCCTTGTCGAGATCCCAGCCGGTGTCCGTGGTGCCGACGATCCAGTGCCGCCCCCAGGGGATGACGAAGAGCACCGACTTCTCGGTCCGCAGGATCAGTCCGGTCGTGGAGTGGATCCGGTCCTTGGGGACGACTAGATGGATGCCCTTCGACGCGCGGACGTGGAACTGGCCGCGCTCCCCGATCAGCGCCTGGGTGTCGTCCGTCCACACCCCCGTCGCGTTGACCACCTGGCGGGCCCTGATCTCGTACTCCCCGCCGCCCTCGACGTCCTGCACCCGGGCGCCCACGACCCGCTCGCCCTCGCGCAGGAAACCGATCACCCGGGCCCGGCTGGCGACCTTGGCGCCGTAGGTCGCGGCGGTCCGCACCAGGGTGGCGACGAAACGGGCGTCGTCCATCTGGGCGTCGTAATACTGCAGGGCGCCGACGAGGGCGTCCTTCCGCAGACAGGGCGCCACCCGCAGGGCGTGCCGCCGGGAGAGATGCCGGTGGACCGGGAGGCCCCGGCCGTGGCCCGACGAGACCGACATCGTGTCGTAGAGCGCGACGCCCGCGCCCGCGTAGAACCGCTCCCAGCCCTTGTGCTGGAGGGGGTAGAGGAACGGCACCGGCTTCACCAGGTGCGGGGCGAGCCGCTCCAGCAGCAGTCCGCGCTCCTTCAGCGCCTCGCGGACCAGCGCGAAGTCGAGCATCTCCAGATAGCGCAGCCCGCCGTGGATGAGCTTGCTCGACCGGCTGGACGTACCGGACGCCCAGTCACGGGCCTCCACGAGCCCGGTGGAGAGCCCTCGGGTCACCGCGTCCAGCGCCGTGCCGGCTCCCACCACGCCCGCGCCCACGACCAGGACGTCCAGCTCCCGCTCCGCCATCGCGACCAGCGCCTCGGCGCGCTCATCGGGTCCTAGTGCCGCTGTCTTCACCGCATGCCTCCCGTCGCCCCCGTCTGCCCTGCCCTGCCCTGCCCGGCACGGCCCGTCCCGCACGGCGCGGAACCGGCGCGGGGCCCGTCCGTGCGCGTGCCCGCGCACGCCGTGCCCATGCGCCGCGCCCGGCGGCCCGCCGGATCCGCTCCGCGTCCCGGACCTGCCCGGCACGGACCGGATCGGCGTCCCGGCCGGATGATCCAGTCGGGCTCACCTCTTCGATTCTGTCCCCGCTCCGCGACTTCAGCCACCGCCTGTGGATAACACTCCGTGTCCCACAAGCCCACAATGCGACATAACGTTCATATTTCCGCCTAGTCTGACTTTGCGCCCGCCCATGCAGCCCACCGGGCTTGCGCGGACCACCTCCTCCGGTTAAGGAAGGACGGCCTACGCCATGCCCGCAGATCTCGCCGTCATCGGACTCGGCACCGACGGCCTCCCGCTCGCGCAGGCCGCCGTGACCGCCGGTATCGCCACCATCGGTTACGACCCCGACCCCGCCCGGCTCTCCGAACCGGCCGCCGGGCGGACCCCCGCCGACGTCCGCCGCATGGTCGCGGGCGGCTTCAAGGCCGTCACCGACCCCGCCGAACTCGGCCGGGTCCGCACCGCCGCCCTCTGCGTCCCCACCCCCCTCGGCCCCGACGGCGACCTCGACCTCACCGGCCTCGCCGACGCCGCCCGTGTCCTCGCCGCCCGGCTCCGTCCCCACACCACCGTCCTGCTGGAGTCCGCGGTCGCCCCCGGCACCACCGAGACGTTTCTCCGGCCCCTCCTCGAAGAGGGCTCCGGGCTGCGGGCCGGACGCGATTTCCATCTGGCGTACTCGCCCGGTCGGGTGGACCCCGGCAGCCGTACCCCCGTCTACGCGAGCATCCCCAAGGTCATCGGCGGCCTCACCCCCGCCTGCACCGAATCCGCCGCCGCCTTCTACGGCCGGCTCACCGACCGGGTCGTCCGGGCCCGCGGCCCGCGCGAGGCCGAGACCGTGAAAGTGCTGGAGACCAACTTCCGGCAGGTCAACATCGCCCTCGTCAACGAGATGGCGGTGCTCTGCCACGACCTCGGCGTCGACCTGTGGGACGTCATCCGCTGCGCCGAGACCAAACCGTACGGATTCCACGCCTTCCGCCCCGGCCCCGGTGTCGGCGGCCACGGCACGCCCCTTGACCCCGGCCGCGCTCCGGGCCGCGTCCCCGGCCCGGTGCTGCGGATGACCGGGCTGGCCCAGGAGATCAACGGCCGGATGCCGCGGTACGTCGTCCAGCGCTGCGCGACCCTCCTCAACGAGCACGGCAAGTCGGCCCGCGGGGCGCGGGTCCTGCTCCTCGGGGTCACCTACAAACCGGATCTCGCCGACCTCCAGGGCACCCCCGCCACCGAGATCGCCCACCGGCTGACCCGGCTCGGCGCGGCCGTCGGCTACCACGATCCGTACATCCCCGAATGGCGCGTCGACGGCGCGCCCGTCCCCCGGGCCGAGTCGCTCTACGAGGCCGCGGCCGACGCCGATCTGACGGTGCTGCTCCAGCACCACCGCACCTACGACCTCCAGGGTCTTGCCGTGAAGGCGCAACTCCTCCTAGACACCCGGGGCGCCACCCCCGCCGGGGCGGCGTACCGCCTTTGACTCCGGGGGTCGGTCGCGTCTGCCGAGTACGGTTTCGCGTCGGCCCGCAGGCCGTACGCGGCTGGTCGCGCAGTTCCTCGCGCCCCTGAAAACCTCCGGTTGGCGCCACCGGAGAAGCTCCAGGGGCGCTGGGGGTCCCCCCATCGCCGAAGGCATAGGGGGCGGAACTGCGCGAGCAACCCACCTCGGCGCGCGGCCGGGACACCACATCACGCTCTACGGCGGGAAGCCGCGCCCCGAGGGCGGTCGCGTCTGCCGGGTGCGGTTTCGCGTCGGCCCGCGGGCCGTATGTGGCTTGTCGCGCAGCTCCTCGCGCCCCTGAAAACCTCCGCCGCAACGCAGAGGGCCCGACACCCCCATGGGTGTCGGGCCCCTTCGCGTACCGCTCAGCGCGTAGCGTGCGTCAGCGCTTGTGCTGGGAGTCCGCGATCGTCACCTCGACGCGCTGGAACTCCTTCAACTCGCTGTAACCCGTCGTCGCCATCGCCCGGCGCAGCGCACCGAAGAAGTTCATCGAGCCGTCGGGGGTGTGCGAGGGGCCCGTGAGGATCTCCTCGGTGGTGCCCACGATGCCCAGGTCGACGAGCTTGCCGCGCGGGACGTCCTCGTGCGCGGCCTCCATGCCCCAGTGGCGGCCCCGGCCGGGGGCGTCCGTGGCGCGGGCCAGCGGCGAGCCGATCATCACGGAGTCGGCGCCGCAGGCGATGGCCTTCGGCAGATCGCCGGACCAGCCCACACCGCCGTCGGCGATGACGTGGACGTACCGGCCACCGGACTCGTCCATGTAGTCGCGGCGGGCCGCGGCGACATCGGCCACCGCGGTCGCCATCGGCACCTGGATGCCCAGGACGTTGCGCGTGGTGTGCGCGGCGCCGCCGCCGAAGCCCACCAGCACACCGGCCGCGCCGGTCCGCATCAGGTGCAGGGCGGCGGTGTAGGTGGCGCAGCCGCCCACGATGACCGGGACGTCCAGCTCGTAGATGAACTGCTTCAGGTTCAGCGGCTCGGCGGCGCCCGACACGTGCTCGGCGGAGACCGTGGTCCCGCGGATCACGAACAGGTCCACGCCCGCGTCCACCACGGCCTTGGAGAACTGCGCGGTGCGCTGCGGGGAGAGCGCGGCGGCCGTGACGACGCCCGAGTCGCGCACCTCCTTGATCCGCTGCCCGATCAGCTCTTCCTTGATCGGGGCCTCGTAGATCTCCTGGAGGCGGCGGGTCGCCGTCTCGGCCGGCAGCTCGGCGATCTCGTCGAGCAGCGGCTGCGGGTCCTCGTACCGGGTCCACAGGCCTTCGAGGTTCAGTACGCCGAGACCCCCCAGCTCACCGATCCGGATCGCGGTCTGCGGGGAGACCACGGAGTCCATGGGGGCGGCCAGGAAGGGCAGCTCGAAGCGGTAGGCGTCGATCTGCCAGGCGATCGAGACCTCCTTCGGGTCCCGCGTACGCCGGCTCGGTACGACGGCGATGTCGTCGAACGCGTACGCCCGCCGTCCGCGCTTGCCGCGCCCGATCTCGATCTCAGTCACCTTGTCTCGGCCTTTCCCTCTGAGTCAGCGCCTACCAGTATCCCCGACCCATGACGGAGGGGCGGCCCGGGCGTCCTCGCGGAACGCCCCGTACCGCCCCTCCCGGGGTCGTGACGGTCCGCACACCGTCACGGGGTATCAGTACACGCTCTTACTTACGACTGTAGTTCGGCGCCTCGACCGTCATCTGGATGTCGTGCGGGTGGCTCTCCTTGAGCCCCGCCGACGTGATCCGGACGAACCGGCCGTTGGCCTGAAGCTGGGGGACCGTACGGCCGCCGACGTAGAACATCGACTGGCGCAGCCCGCCGACCAGCTGGTGGACGACGGCGGAAAGCGGACCCCGGTACGGCACCTGACCCTCGATGCCCTCGGGAACGATCTTCTCGTCGGAGGCCACGCCCTCCTGGAAGTACCGGTCCTTGGAGAAGGACCGCTGGTCGCCGCGGGACTGCATGGCGCCGAGGGATCCCATGCCGCGGTACGACTTGAACTGCTTGCCGTTGATGAACAGCAGCTCGCCCGGGGACTCCTCGCAGCCGGCGAGGAGGGAGCCCAGCATCACCGTGTCGGCGCCCGCGACCAGGGCCTTGGCGATATCGCCCGAGTACTGGAGGCCGCCGTCGCCGATGACCGGGATCCCGGCCTCCTTGGCGGCAAGGGACGCCTCGTAGATCGCGGTGACCTGGGGGACGCCGATTCCGGCGACGACCCGGGTGGTGCAGATGGAGCCGGGGCCCACCCCGACCTTGACGCCGTCGACGCCCGCGTCGATCAGCGCCTTGGCGCCGTCGCGGGTGGCCACGTTGCCGCCGATGATGTCGACCCCGGCATGGTTCGACTTGATCTTGGCGACCATGTCGCCGACCAGCCTGGAGTGTCCGTGCGCGGTGTCGACGACGACGAAGTCGACTCCCGCCTCGATCAGGGCCTGGGCCCGCTCGAAGGCGTCACCGGCGACACCGACGGCCGCGCCGACCAGCAGCCGGCCGTTCGCGTCCTTGGCCGCGTTGGGGTACTGCTCGGCCTTGACGAAGTCCTTGACCGTGATCAGGCCCTTGAGCACGCCCGCGTCGTCGACCAGCGGCAGCTTCTCGATCTTGTGGCGGCGCAGCAGCTCCATGGCGTCCACACCGGAGATCCCGACCTTGCCGGTGACCAGCGGCATCGGGGTCATCACCTCGCGGACCTGACGGCCGCGGTCCGACTCGAAGGCCATGTCACGGTTGGTGACGATGCCCAGCAGCTTGCCGCCTCGGTCGGTGACCGGGACACCACTGATCCGGAACTTGGCGCAGAGCTGGTCGGCCTCGCCGAGCGTCGCGTCGGGGTGCACCGTGATCGGGTCGGTGACCATGCCGGACTCGGACCGCTTCACCAGGTCGACCTGGTTGGCCTGGTCGGCGATGGAGAGATTGCGGTGCAGCACGCCGACGCCGCCCTGACGGGCCATGGCGATGGCCATCCGGGACTCGGTGACCTTGTCCATCGCCGCGGAGAGCAGCGGGACGTTCACCCGGACGTTCCTGGAGATGTACGAGGAGGTGTCGATCTGGTCGGGAGCCATATCGGAGGCGCCCGGCAGCAGCAGCACATCGTCGTAGGTCAGCCCGAGTGTCGCGAATTTCTCGGGCACTCCGTCGACGTTGGTCATGACACCTTCCCCAAATGGCCTTGATCGGTGCGGATGTCCATGCTAACGGCCCGGGACCCCGTCCCATTCCACGATCAAGATCACCTGGCGACTTTGTGCGATGGTCCACATGTCGTACGAATGGTTTGCGGCGCGCGGACGGATGGCGTAGGGACGGCGTACAAAGCCGGTACGAATGCCGTACGCGGCCATCGGCCGGTCCGCCCCTCCATCTCCGGCACCCGCGGCGTCCGCAGCGTCCGCAGCGTCCGCAGGCCCCCGGCTACTGCTCGGCGAGCGCCCGCAACCTGCTCAGGGCGCGGTGCTGGGCGACCCGTACGGCGCCGGGCGACATCCCCAGCATCTGGCCGGTCTCCTCCGCGGTGAGCCCCACCGCGACCCGCAGGACCAGCAGCTCACGCTGGGTCTCGGGCAGATTGGCCAGCAGTTTTTTGACCCATTCGGCATCGCTGCTGAGCAGCGCCCGCTCCTCGGGCCCGAGGGAGTCGTCGGGCCGCTCCGGCATCTCGTCGGAGGGCACGGCCGTGGAACCGGGGTGGCGCATGGCGGCCCGCTGCAGGTCGGCGACCTTGTGGGAGGCGATGGCGAAGACGAACGCCTCGAAGGGGCGGCCGGTGTCCCGATACCGCGGAAGGGCCATCAGCACGGCGACGCAGACCTCTTGCGCCAGGTCCTCCACGAAGTGGCGCGCGTCACCCGGCAGCCTGCTCAGCCGGGTCCGGCAGTAGCGCAGCGCGAGGGGATGGACATGCGCGAGCAGATCGCGGGTGGCCCGTTCGTCCCCGTCGACGGCGCGGCGAACCAGGGCACCGATCACCGTGCTTCTGTCGTCACGCATCGGTCCATGGTGCCTCGGTGGCCGCTCGTCCGTGGCACCGCGTCCCATGTTGTGCACCGAAGCGTTATGAGCAGGTGCGCCGGAACTCATCGCCTGCGCCCTCCCCTTCCGCTCGACCGTCTCCCCGAGGAACTCCACATCTCAAGGATGCGGCATCGCGGGGGAAACGGACGCCCGATCGGTTCCGTCTCCCCGCCCACCACCGTACGGCGAGCGGGGTGCTCGGTGCTTTCGCGGGACCAGGGCCGTCACCATCACGCCCGGCCCGCGAAGGCGCGTCGAGGGTCATGCCCTCAGCGGACCAGGCCCCAGCGGAATCCGAGCGCGACGGCGTGCGCCCGGTCCGACGCGCCCAGCTTCTTGAAGAGCCGGCGGGCATGGGTCTTGACCGTGTCCTCGGAGAGGAACAGCTCACGGCCGATCTCGGCGTTGGACCGGCCGTGACTCATGCCCTCCAGGACCTGGATCTCACGCGCGGTGAGCGTGGGGGCGGCCCCCATCTCGGCCGAGCGCAGCCGCCGGGGGGCGAGCCGCCAGGTCGGATCGGCCAGCGCCTGGGTCACCGTCGCCCGCAGCTCGGCGCGGGAGGCGTCCTTGTGGAGATAGCCGCGGGCTCCGGCGGCGACCGCGAGGGCCACCCCGTCGAGATCCTCGGCGACCGTGAGCATGATGATCCGGGCGCCCGGGTCGGCCGAGAGCAGCCGCCGGACGGTTTCGACCCCGCCCAGGCCGGGCATGCGGACATCCATCAGGATGAGATCCGAGCGGTCCGCGCCCCAGCGGCGGAGGACTTCCTCGCCGTTGGCCGCGGTCGTCACACGCTCCACGCCGGGCACGGTTGCCACCGCGCGGCGGAGCGCCTCTCGGGCGAGCGGGGAGTCGTCGCAGACGAGGACGGACGTCATGACTGACCTCCGTGGCGCTCGCAGCTGATGCGCGTCACCTTGAGCCTCCAGGCTGGTACGTATCGTCACCTGTGCGGTTGAACGCTCTCGGACATGTGCCCGAGCGCTCGTTCCTTCAACCGCCTCCGACCTACCAACGACGGTCACTCGAAAGAGTTACGGGTTCCGGAGACCTCTTCGGCACCCGGGCGGGACCGCGCGGGGGGCGGGGTTTACCTGAAAGCTATGCCCCATTTAGATGCTTTTTCTTCACTTTGGTCAGTGTCTGTGGCTAGATTCGCAATGAATCATATTTACATCTACTTAGATAGTAGATGTACGGTCGTGAGACATGGTGCGGACATCGGCGCGGCGCGGCGGAGACACGCCCGCACGACCTGACCGGACTCACTGAGCACGGATTCAAGGGGCAAGCCATGGCAGATTTCTCCCGCCTTCCCGGACCCAACGCCGACTTGTGGGACTGGCAGCTCCTCGCCGCCTGCCGCGGGGTCGACAGCTCCCTCTTCTTCCATCCCGAGGGCGAGCGGGGCGCCGCCCGCAGCGCCCGCGAGAATTCGGCCAAGGAGGTGTGCATGCGCTGCCCGGTACGGGCGGAGTGCGCGGCACACGCCCTGGCGGTGCGGGAGCCGTACGGCGTCTGGGGCGGGCTGACCGAGGACGAGCGCGAAGAGCTGATGGGGCGGGCGCGGCACCGGCTGGTGCCCGCGGGCAGCGGCGCGCGGGGCACGACCGAGCGGCATTGACCCACCCGGACCCAAACGACCGAAGAAACGTTTCTTTTACGGCCCTCCTGAATACCGCGCGCGACAACCGCGCGCGAGACAGCGGCGGGATCGGCGGGCGGTAGCGGCGGGCTGGCGGTAGCAGCGGACGGTGTCGGCGGGAGGTGTCAGCGGGCGGCGGCCCGGGTGAGCCGGTCGAGGGTGGCCGCGACGGCGGGGACCTGGGCGAGGTCCGGCAGGGTGAGGGCGACGATCTCCCGTTCGACTCGCGGTGCGAGCGTGACCGTGACGGCGCCCTTGGCCCGTACCGACTCCAGCGCCAGCTCGGGCAGGACGGCGACCCCGAGACCGGCGCCCACCAGACCGGCGACCGCCGGGTAGTCGTCGGTGGCGAAGTCGATACGGGGGGTGAACCCGGCGCTCTCGCAGACGTCGACGAGCTGGCGGCGGCAGCGGGGGCAGCCCGCGATCCACGGGTCGTCGGCGAGGTCCCCGATGGCGACCGTCCCGGCGTCGGCGAGCCGGTGCCCCTCGGGGACCAGCCCGACGAGCCGGTCGGAGAGGAGGGGACGGACCACGAGGTCGTCCCACTGGTCGACCCGGTCCGTCGCCGATTCCCGGGCGACGGCGGTTCCGGTGGTCCCGGCCCCGGTCCCGTTCGTTCCGGTCGCCCCGGTCGTTCCGCCGGTCCCGGCGGGCGCGCCGCCGGGGTCCGCGTAGCGGAACGCCAGTGCGATGTCGCAGTCGCCCTCGCGCAGCATCTCCACCGAGCGCGGCGGCTCGGCGTCCACCAGGGAGACCCGGGTGCCGGGGTGGGCGGCCCGGAGCGCGGCCAGGGCCGCGGGGACCAGGGTGGAGCTGCCGCTGGGGAAGGAGACGAGACGCACCCGCCCGGCGCGCAGCCCGGCGATCGCCGCGACCTCCTCCTCGGCGGCGGTGAGCCCGGCGAGGATGCCGGAGGCGTGGCGTACCAGCGCCTCACCGGCCTGGGTGAGCCGCATCTCGCGGCCGGTCCGGATCAGCAGAGGGGTGCCCGCCGAGGATTCCAGGGCCTTCATCTGCTGGCTCACCGCGGGCTGGGTACAGCCCAGGGCTCGGGCGGCGGCGGAGAAGGAGCCGGTACCGGCCACCGCGCGCAGGACTCGGAGATGACGCGCCTCGATCATGCCTCGAATATAAGAGATTCTTGGGTCCGAGGCGAATTAACCGGTAGATGCTTTGAGTACGGGGGTTTAGCGTAGGACCATGGAACTCCTGACCGTGAATGTGGGCCGTCCCCGGATCGTCGACTACACCAGCACGCCCGGTGGTGTCACCGGGATCGACAAGCGGCCGGCCGGCGGCCCGGTCCGGCTGGCGGACCCGGGCGGGGACGAGGGCAGCGGGGTGGCCGGGGACACGGTCAGCGACGGGTCCAACCACGGCGGCACGCATCAGGCGGTGTACGCCTTCGCCCGGGAGGACCTCGACTTCTGGGAGCGCGAGCTGGGGCAGCCGATCGCCAACGGCACGTTCGGCGAGAATCTGACGACCCGGGGCGTCGATGTCAACGGCGCCCTGATCGGCGAGCGGTGGCGGATCGGCGGCGCCCTGCTGGAGGTCACCAGCGGTCGGGTTCCGTGCCGTACGTTCGCGGGCTGGCTGGGCGAGTCGGGCCTGCCCGAGAAAGGCTGGCTGAAGCGCTTCACCCAGCAGGCGGAGTCCGGCGCGTATCTGCGGGTGATCGAGCCCGGAGAGGTCCGCGCGGGCGACGAGGTCACGATCGCGTACCGCCCGGACCACGGCATCACGGTCTCCACGGCCTTCCGGGCCTGCACGATAGAACAGGACCTGCTGCCGTCGCTGCAGGTCGCCCGGGATGTACTCAACCCCGCCGTGATCGAGAAGATCGACAAGTATCTGCGCCGCACGAGCGAGCGGCAGTTGTCCGTCTGACACCCCGCCGACGGCCCGGTACCCGGCCGGTCCCGCCCCCCACCGGGGCCTGAGCGGGACCGGAGCGGGGTGGGCGCGTACGGCCGCGTCCGGCCGGGGGCACTAACGTGCCGCCTATGACGACCGCATTGATTACGGGAGCCACCGCGGGGATCGGCGCCGCGTTCGCCCGGCGACTCGCCGCCGACGGCCGCGATCTGGTCCTGGTGGCCCGGGACACCGACAGGCTCCGGGAGCAGGCCACCGAACTGCACGACCGGCACGGCATCGAGGCGGAGGTACTGACCGCCGACCTCTCCACCGAGGGCGGGATCGCGGCCGTGGAGCATCGTCTCGACGACCGCAGGAACGCGGTGGACCTGCTGGTCAACAATGCGGGCTTCGGCAACAAGGGCCGATTCCTCGAAGTGTCCATGGCCGATGAGCTGACGATGCTGAAGGTCCACTGCGAGGCGGTGCTGCGGCTCACCGCGGCGGCGGCCGGACCGATGCGGGAACGGGGTCGCGGCGGAGTGGTCAATGTGGCCTCCGTGGCGGCTTTTGTGCCGCGTGGCACCTATGGCGCGTCCAAGGCGTGGGTCGTCCAGTTCACCCAGGGCGCGGCCCGGGACCTGACGGGTACGGGCGTACGGCTGATGGCGCTCTGCCCGGGTTTCGTACGGACCGAGTTCCATCAGCGGGCCGGAATGGGCACGGAGAACATCCCGGGGTGGATGTGGCTGGACGCCGACAAGGTGGTGGACGCGGCGCTCGGCGATCTGGCCCGCGGCAAGGCGGTCTCGATCCCGGACCCGCGGTACAAGGCCCTGATGGGCGTCGCGAAGCTGGCACCGCGCGGTCTGCTGGGCGGCTTCACCTCCAAGACCGGCCGCAAGTACGGCCCGCAGTAGAGCGGCGGCGGCGGTCGTGAACGGCGCGGAGACGACGGCGGACGCCCGGGACGGCCGGGACGGCCGGCCGAAGGTGTTGCTGGCCATGGGCCCCGGGGTGGCCGAACGGCTTTTCACGGACCGTCAGCTGACCAGGCTGATGACGATCGCCCGGACCGATCCGGCGCTGGTCGCCCACGATCTGCGGGACCCCTCCCCCGCCGTACGGGACGCCCTGGCGACCGCGGACGCCCTGCTGACCTGCTGGGGCGCACCGCTCCTGGACACCTCGGCGCTGGCGGCCGCGCCCCGGCTGAAGGCGGTGGTCCACGCGGCCGGTTCGGTGCGGGGGCACATCACGGCCGCCTGCTGGGAACGGGGTGTCGCGGTGTCGTCGGCGGCATCGGCCAACGCGGTCCCGGTCGCCGAGTACACGCTCGGGGCGATCCTCCTCGCGGGCAAGCGGGTGCTCTCGTCGGCCCGGCGGTACGCGGAACTGCGGGCGCCGCACGACTGGGGCGCCGAACTGGCCGGAGCGGGGGACCAGCACCGTACGGTCGGGGTCGTCGGAGCGTCCCGGGTGGGCCGCCGGGTGATCGGGCTGCTGCGCCCCTTCGGCCGGGAGGTGCTGCTGTACGACCCGTACACGAGCGCCACCGAGGCGGCCGGTCTCGGCGCGGTCCCGGTGGGGCTCGACGAATTGTGCGCACGCAGCGGCATCGTCTCGGTGCACGCGCCGGAGCTGCCGGAGACCCGGCGGCTGATCGACGCCCGGCGGCTGGCGCTGCTGCCGGACGGCGCGACGCTGATCAACACGGCCCGCGGCTCCCTCGTCGACGAGGAGGCGCTGGTACGGGAGCTGGTGTCGGGGCGTCTGTACGCGGTCCTGGACGTCACGGAGCCGGAGGTCCCGGCGCCCGACTCACCGCTGTACTCCCTGCCGAACGTTCTGCTGACCCCGCATCTGGCGGGGTCGCTCGGCCCCGAACTCCACCGGCTGGCCGACGCGGCACTGGACGAACTGGAGCGGTGGGCCGATGGGCGCCCGTTCACCGAGCCGGTGACACCGGAGTCCCTGACGCGCTCGGCGTAACGGGGCCTTGCGCCGGAGCGGCGAGCTGTGTGGTGGGCAGGCCATGTGTGCCGACCGCGCGCCGTCTGTGGCTGGTCGCGCAGTTCCTCGCGCCCCTGGATGTTGTGGTTCACGTGCTGTGTGGGGTGCGGGGCCCTTGGTGTGTCTTGTCGGGTGAGCGTTGCTCCAGGACTCTGCGGGTTGCTTGTGTGGCGCGGGTTGGTCGGTCGACTCCGGGGTTACCTCCTCGCCATCGGCGGAACCCGGGCCCTCGGAAACGCTGACCGCTGCATCCCGCCGACGGCTGCGGGGGCAACCCCGCATCCGCCCTCCCCACGCACACGAACATGCAGCCGTCACACGTCGGTGGACGCGGAACGGGTCGAGCCCGGCGCCCCCTGAGTGGGGGCGCCGGGCTCGGCGCGGGGTGTCCTGACGTACGGGACGGTGTCAGTGGGAGTGGCCGTGGCCGTGGCCCGCGTCCGCCGGCTCCTCTTCCTTCTTCTCGACGACCAGGGTCTCGGTCGTGAGCAGCAGGGACGCGATGGAGGCGGCGTTCTCCAGGGCGGAGCGGGTGACCTTGACCGGGTCGATGACGCCGGCCTTCACCATGTCCACGTACTCGCCGGTGGCGGCGTTGTAGCCGTGGCCGGCCTCCAGCTCGCGGACCTTGGAGACGATGACGTAGCCCTCGAGGCCGGCGTTCTCGGCGATCCAGCGCAGCGGCTCGACCGCGGCGCGGCGGACCACGGAGACACCGGTGGCCTCGTCGCCCTGCTTGCCCAGGTCGCCGTCGAGCACCTTGGCGGCGTGGACCAGCGCGGAGCCACCACCGGAGACGATGCCCTCCTCGACCGCGGCGCGGGTCGCGGAGATGGCGTCCTCCAGACGGTGCTTCTTCTCCTTCAGCTCCACCTCGGTGGCGGCGCCGACACGGATCACGCACACACCTCCGGCCAGCTTCGCGAGGCGCTCCTGGAGCTTCTCGCGGTCCCAGTCGGAATCCGTGGACTCGATCTCGGCCTTGATCTGGGCGACCCGGCCGGTGACGTCCTCGGAGCTGCCGCCACCGTCGACGATGGTGGTGTCGTCCTTGGTGATGGTCACGCGGCGGGCGGAGCCCAGCACGTCCAGACCGGCCTGGTCGAGCTTGAGGCCGACCTCCTCGGCGACGACGGTGGCACCGGTGAGGGTGGCCATGTCCTGCAGCATCGCCTTGCGGCGGTCGCCGAAGCCGGGGGCCTTGACCGCGACGGCGTTGAACGTGCCGCGGATCTTGTTGACGACGAGGGTGGAGAGCGCCTCGCCCTCGACATCCTCGGCGATGATCAGCAGCGGCTTGGAGCCACCGGCCTGGATGACCTTCTCCAGCAGCGGCAGCAGGTCCTGGATGGAGGTGATCTTGCCCTGGTTGATCAGGATGTACGGGTCCTCCAGGACGGCCTCCATCCGCTCCTGGTCGCTCACCATGTACGGCGAGAGGTAGCCCTTGTCGAAGGCCATGCCCTCGGTGAAGTCCAGCTCCAGACCGAAGGTGTTGGACTCCTCGACGGTGATGACACCGTCCTTGCCGACCTTGTCCATCGCCTCGCCGATGAGCTCGCCGACCTGCGAGTCCTGGGCGGAGAGCCCGGCCACGGCGGCGATGTCGGACTTGTCCTCGATCGGACGGGCGGTGGCGAGCAGCTCGTCGGAGACGGCCTTGACCGCGGCGTCGATGCCCTTCTTCAGGGCGGCCGGGGACGCGCCGGCGGCGACGTTGCGCAGACCCTCGCGGACCAGCGCCTGGGCCAGCACGGTGGCGGTGGTGGTGCCGTCACCCGCGATGTCGTTGGTCTTGGTCGCCACCTCCTTGAGGAGCTGGGCGCCCAGGTTCTCGTACGGGTCGTCGAGCTCGACCTCGCGGGCGATCGTGACACCGTCGTTGGTGATGGTGGGAGCGCCGAACTTCTTGTCGATGACGACGTTGCGGCCACGGGGGCCGATCGTCACCTTCACGGTGTCGGCAAGCTTGTTGACGCCGCGCTCAAGGGCGCGACGGGCGTCTTCGTCGAACTTCAGGATCTTCGCCATGGGAGCGTTTCAGTCCTCTTCTGAAAAGTCTGCGAAAAAGCCGCGCCCCCAGCGCCCGTTCAGGAAAGTCAGCGGGGGCCAGGGGCGCGGATCAAGAACAAGCGGAGACGGCTCGGCTTACTTCTCGATGATCGCGAGCACGTCGCGAGCCGAGAGCACGAGGTACTCGTCACCGTTGTACTTCACCTCGGTGCCGCCGTACTTGCTGTAGAGCACGACGTCGCCGACCTTGACGTCGAGCGGCAGGCGCTCGCCGTTCTCGAAGCGGCCCGGACCAACGGCGAGGACGGCGCCCTCCTGGGGCTTCTCCTTCGCGGTGTCCGGGATGACCAGGCCGGAGGCCGTGGTCTGCTCGGCGTCGAGCGGCTGGACCACGATGCGGTCCTCGAGCGGCTTGATGGCAACCTTGGAGCTGGCGGTCGTCACGATCCGACCTCCCCCTTCGGAGATCTCACGGGGTTAACTGTCTGAGGTGGCGACCAGGTCGATCCGTCGTCGCGGGTGCCGGACCTGCCTGTCGCTGTGTTGGCACTCTCCCTCGGGGAGTGCCAGAGCCGAGACTATGACCGCGATTAGCACTCGGTCAAGCGGAGTGCCAATTCGTCCGCCCGTGGCGGAACACGGCGCGCCGGGCGCACGCCCGATGCGCCCGGCCGAACCGGCGCGCGCCGGGGTGCTTTCAGAGCCGGTCCAGCAGCCGGCCGGCGGCCTCGGCGGGCGCCGGAAAGGCCGGGAAGGCGGGAGCCGCGCCGGAAGGGGTCGGCGCGGGGGAAGCGGGGTTGCGTACCGGGGCGCGCGCTCCTTCGCGCCCGGGGGCGCCCGCGGCACCGGTCCCGGCGGCGTCGGCCCTCTCGCCCCCGCCCGGGTCCACCGCCCGGCGGCCGAGCCGTTCGATGGGGTCCACGGCCGGGGAGGCGCACCCGGCGGAGCCGAGCAGCGCCCCCGCGGCCAGGACGGCGGCCGCGATCCGCCTCACACGTAGTCCTCCAGCCGGGCGACGGCGTACCCCTTCTCGGTGATCGTCTTCATGACCTGGCGCACCATGTCGGGCATGGTGCCCTTCCAGTCGCCGGCGCCCCGGAAGTGGGTCAGGACGATGTCGCCGGGGTGCAGATCCCGGTCCCACTCCCGCCACTCCATATGGTCCGGGAACGCCTCGGCGGCCCAGAGCGGCACCGCCTTGACCCCGCAGGTCTGCGCGGCCTTCAGGGTGTCCCGGTTGTAGTTGCCGTACGGCGGCCGGAACAGCGGCGGGCGCTTCCCGTACAGCCGCTGGAGGCTGTCCTGCTGACCGCAGATCTCCTGTCGCTGGTCCTCGTAGGAGAGGCCGGGCATATAGCGGTGGTTGAGGGTGTGATTGTGCAGTTCGACGCCCGCGTCCTGCATGCGCCGGAAGTAGCCGTAGTCGTCGTTGATCACGTAGTCGCTCAGGAAGGCGCTGTACGGGATCTTCAGATCGCTCATCATCCGGAGGAAGTCGGGGTCCTTCTCGGCCCCGTCGTCGACCGTCAGAAAGACGATCTTCTCCTTCACCGGGACGGTGGTGAAGACCGGCGGCAGGGCCGCCCCGCCCTCGACCTCGAACCCCTGACGGGTGTTGATCAGGGGTTTGGTCGCGGGCGGCTGGGGCGCGGGCAGCGGGGTCTGTGCGAGCCCCCACTTCCGGGCCGCGACCGCGCGGGCCTTCTGGACCTTCTCCACCTGGTCCACGTAGTCGGCGCGCGATCCGGCGGGCCCGGCCCGCTGGGCGTCCTTCTCCGCCCGCTCAAGCTGGGACTCCTCCGCCTGGGCCCCGGAGTGGGGCGGCGCTCCGCCGTGCCCCTGCGGGCCGGGTACGGTGCAGCCCGCGCCGAGCGCGCAGGCGAGCAGCGCGACCGCGATCCGGGTTCCGCGCGGGGCCGGGGCCCGCCGCCGTGCGCCGCCGGAAGCCATCTCCTCACCTCTGCCCGCATTGTGGACCATTCCAGCCATCTTTCCGTTTTGTCGTACTAGCCGCATGGCGCTGCATCCTGGCAGCCCGCCCCCCACCGGATCCGTACGACACCGCCGTCACCTGTGGACAGTGACCCTCCTGGCCCACAACTGGCTCACAATGGGCCGGGTGAACGACGCCTCCGCCTCCCCCACCGCTTCGCCGTCCGGCCTTCCGGCGCCCCTCGCCGTTTTGCTCTCGCCCGAGGGCCGTGCCCTGCTCGACGCGGTACGCGACTACGACCCGGCCGGCGAGCTGGCGCTGGCGACCCGGCTGCGCCGCGACCATCCGGCCGAGCTGGTCTCGGCGGCGCTGGCCCAGGCCGGGCTGCGGCGGCGGGCGGTCGCCAAGTTCGGCGCGGCGGACGCGTATCGCATGTTCTTCACCCCGAACGGCGTCGAGCAGGCCACCCGCGCCCCGGTCGCCGCCCACCGGGCCGCCCGGCTCGCCGCCCTCGGGGTGCGCTCCGTGGCGGATCTGTGCAGCGGTATCGGCGGCGACGCGATCGCCCTGGCCCGGGCGGGCATCCGGGTGCTGGCCGTGGACCGCGACCCGCTGACCGCCGCCGTGGTCCGGGCCAACGCCGAGGCGCTGGACCTGGCCGACCTCGTCGAGGTGCGGTGCGCGGACGTCACGGAGATCGACACCGAGCCGTACGACGCCGTGTTCACCGACCCCGCGCGCCGGGGCGGCCGGGGCCGGGTCTTCGACCCGGAGGCGTACTCGCCCCCGCTGTCCTGGGCGCTCGACGCGGCCCGCCGCCGCCCGGTCGCCGCCCTCAAGATCGCGCCGGGTGTGCCGCACGAGCTGATCCCCGACGACTTCGCGGCCGAGTGGATCTCGTACGAGGGCGATGTGAAGGAGGCCGTGCTGTGGCGCGGCACCGGCGACCCGGCCCCGGGGACCGTCGCCGCGACCCTGCTGTCCGGCGACGGTACGGAGGCGTACACGCTGACCGGGCGCGGGCTGCCGAATCCCCCGGTGCGTCCCGTGGGCCGCTATCTGTACGAGCCGGACGGCGCGGTCATCCGGGCCCATCTGGTGGCCGAGGTCGCGGCCGGGCTCCCGGACGGCGGACTGATCGACGAGACGATCGCCTATGTCACGTCGGACGCGCTGCGCCCGCTGCCGTCCGCCACCGCGTACGAGATCACCGATGTGCTCCCGTTCAACCTGAAGCGGCTGAAGGCGCTGCTGCGCGAGCGCGCGGTCGGGACGCTGACGGTGAAGAAGCGGGGGTCTGCGGTCGAGCCCGAGGAGGTACGGCGCAAGGTGAAGCCCAGCGGGCCGAACGCGGCGACGGTCTTTCTGACCAGGGTGGACGGCGCGCCCTCGATGCTGATCGGCCGCCCCGCGCCGGCCGCGGGCTGAGCCGGGGCCGGTCTCAGCGGTGGGCGCCCCCCGCGCGGCGCGCGGCCGGGACCGGGTCGAGGACGCGGGCCAGCCAGTGCAGATGGGCGAGCGTGTTCGCGAGCCCCGCGAGCCCGGCGACGACCGGGACGAGCCCGGCGCCCAGGGTGTAGACGAGGGTCGAGTAAGGGGTGCGGTGCCCCTCGTCGACGGCGCCCGAGAGCGTCCCGCACACCACGAGCCCGGCCACGAGACAGCCGAGGGAGACCAGCAGCCAGGCCCCGTTGAGCCAGCCCCGGCCGAACCGGGCGTCACCGCGCGGATCCCGGTCGAGGGCCGTCCACGACCGCAGCAGGGTCCGTACGGCCCGGTCCTCGCGCGCGTCCGCCGCGACCACGGTCAGGGTCGGTACGAGGATCGCCGCGCCCACGATGCCGACGAACGCGGCAAAGACGAGATTGAAGCCGTCCACGGTGTCGTCGACGGAGTGGAGCCCGACGCCGACGAGCGCCCAGCCCGCTTCGAACGCCGCCACCACGATGACCAGACCGGCCAGCCGGGCCGGGCCGACCGACTTGCGAACCAGCTGTCCGAGAACGCGCCGACGCTCGTCGAGCAGGGCGCGGCGGTCCGGCCAGGGGGATATGTCGCCCGGTTCAGGTGGCGGAGAAGGCAGCGCAGACATGCGCGGAGGTTACCTCTACCCGTGGCCACGGCCAGTACCGGACGCATCCGGCGCCCACGGGTGTTCGTCGGCCCGCAGCCCGGTGGTGGGCTTGTCGCGCAGTTCCTCGCGCCCCTAAAAACATCTCCGGGCGGGGCGCCTCTCAATGATCTCGGGCTGGGGGGTGCATGTTCGTGTGCGTGGGGAGGGCGGATGCGGGGTTGCCCCCGCAGCCGTCGGCGGGGTGCAGCGGTCAGTGTTTCCGAGGGCCCGGGTTCCGCCGATGGCGAGGAGGTAACCCCGGAGTCGACCGACCAACCCGCGCCGCACAAGCAACCCGCAGAGTCCCGGAGCAACGCCCAGCCGACAAGACCACGCACAAGGGCCCGAGCCCGACAAGAGACGTGAACCACAGCATCCAGGGGCGCGAGGAACTGCGCGACCAGCCACCCACCAAACCGCACCCGGATCTCCTCGTCAGGCCCCACGGCGCGTCGCCGCCGCCCGCGCCAGAAGCAGCGCGCGTTCGCGGTCGTTGCGGGCCAGGGCCGCCGCGCGGCGGAACTCCGCGTGTGCCTCGTCCGTGCGGCCGAGGCGGGCCAGCAGGTCGCCCCGTACGCTCGGCAGCGGGTGGTACTCCCGCAGCCCGGGGTCGTCGGCGACCGCGTCGACCACCGCGAGCCCGGCCTCGGGCCCGTACGCCATGCCGACGGCGACGGCCCGGTTGACCTCCACCACCGGGGACGGCGCGACGGCGGCGAGCCGCTCGTACAGCGCGGCGATCATGGCCCAGTCGGTGTCCTCGTACCGCACGGCACGGGCGTGACACGCGGCGATCGCGGCCTGGAGGGTGTAGGGCCCCGGGGCCGTACCGGTGGCGCCCGCGCGGTCGAGGGCGGCGTATCCGCGCCGGATCAGACGCCGGTCCCAGCGGGCCCGGTTCTGGTCGGCGATGAGGACCGGCGCACCGCCGGGCCCGGTCCTGGCCGGAATCCGGGACGCCTGGATCTCCAGCAGGGCGGCGAGTCCGTGGACCTCGGCCTCGTCCGGCAGCAGCGCCGCGAGTACCCGGGCCAGCCGCAGCGCCTCCTCGCAGAGTGCCGGGCGCACCCAGTCGTCGCCCTTGGTGGCCGAGTAGCCCTCGTTGAAGATCAGGTAGACGACCTCCAGGACGGAGTCGATCCGGGCCGCGCGATCGGGCCCGTACGGCACGTCGAACGCCACGTCCGCCCCGGCGAGCGCGCGTTTCGCGCGGACGATCCGCTGGGCCACCGCCGGTTCGGACGCCAGTAGCGCGCGGGCGATCTCGTCGGTGGTCAGTCCGCCGAGCAGCCGCAGGGTGAGGGCGATCCGCGCCGGGGTCGGCAGCACGGGATGGCAGGCCACGAAGATCAGCCGCAGCAGGTCGTCGTCGATGTCGGCCTCGGTGCCGCTGCCGTCCGACGGCTCCGGCGGCGGCGGTTGCTCGGTCTCCAGCGCCCGGCCGACCTCGGCCAGCTTGTGCGCGTAGTTCTCCCGGCGGCGTACGAGATCGATCGCACGGCGCTTGGCGACCGCGACGAGCCAGGCGCCCGGCTTCTCCGGCACTCCGTCGGCGGGCCACTGTTCAAGCGCGCTGACCAGGGCGTCCTGCGCGATCTCCTCCGCCGTCCCGACGTCCCGGACGATTCGGGCCGCGGCCGCGATGACCCGCGGCTGCTCGATCCGGAACACCGCTTCCACCGCACTCGCCGCCGTCACGGCCACCCATCAGAGCAGCCGTGGACGGCGACGGCAAGCCGGACCCGGCCGGCCGGGCTCAGCCCTCGTCGGACATCTCGGTGATCTGACGGACCTCGCAGGTCACCGTCCACGCGTCGTCGTGGACCTTGAGGAAGCGGTTCGTCCACTCCACGGCCTCGGCCATGTCCTTGGCCTGGATGATGGAGTAGCCGCCGATCACCTCCGTGGTCTCCGTGAAGGGGCCGTCGGTGTACGACAGCTTCCCGCCGGAGAAGGTGACCCGGCGGCCCTCGGAGGTGGGGGCGAGGCCCGCGGTCTCCAGCATCACCCCGGCCTCGGTGATCTCCTTCAGGAGGGCGCCCATCCGCTCGCCCATCTCGGGCGAGAAGCCGCCTTCGGGGGTGTTGTTCTCGTCGACGCGAACCAGTGTCAGAAAGCGCGGCATGGGGAGCTCCTCGTTCGTGCGGGGTGTTCGTTCGTGCGGGGTGTTCTTCCCGCCTCTCACCCTTCCGTCGATCGCGCGGCGGCGTTTTCGACACCGCTCCCGAAAAGCTGCCGAAAATTCTTTCAGTCAACCCCGAGGGACTCGAAACGCCAGCGGTGTACGGGGCGGGCGACCAGCCCGGTGGGGGGTTCCGGAAGCTCGGGCAGGTCGGCCCCGAGCCCGTCGGCGGTCTCCCACCAGCTGATCACCAGGACCCGGTCGGTCCCGGCGGCGAAGGTCTCCCGCCGACGCGGTCCCGGCAGCGGCTGGGCCCTGGCCCACGCCAGCAGTTCGGCACCCCGACCCGTGACCGCCTTGGCCTCCCACATCAGGGCGACCAGCGCCCCGGTCCCCTCATCCGGCACGACGTCTCCCTCTTCCGTCACGAATACAGGTTCTTCTTGCTGACCTCGTGCACATGGTCGTGGTCGTGGCCATGGGAATGGGAATGGGAGTGCCCGGGCTCGCCCGGTACATGCGGATCCGTCACCGGCAGCGACGAGTCCGCCGACAGCTCCCAGTCGGACGCCGGACGGTTGCGCGCCACCATCTCCGCGCCGAGCGCCGCCACCATCGCGCCGTTGTCGGTGCACAGCTTCGGCCGGGGCACCCGCAGCCGGATGCCCGCCCGCTCGCACCGCTCCTGCGCCAGCGCCCGCAGCCGAGAGTTGGCCGCGACCCCGCCGCCGATCATCAGATGGTCGACGCCCTCGTCCAGGCAGGCGCGGACCGCCTTACGGGTCAGGACGTCCACGACCGCCTCCTGGAAGGACGCCGCCACATCCCGTACCGGCACCTCCTCGCCCGCCGCCCGCTTCGCCTCGATCCAGCGGGCCACGGACGTCTTGAGCCCGGAGAAGGAGAAGTCGTACGCGGGGTCGCGCGAGCCGGTCAGCCCGCGCGGGAACGCGATCGCGGCCGGGTCGCCCTCCTTCGCCAGCCGGTCGATCACCGGTCCGCCGGGGAAGCCGAGGTCCAGCACCCGGGCGATCTTGTCGAACGCCTCGCCCGCCGCGTCGTCGATGGTGGAGCCCAGGGGCCGCACATCGCTGGTGATGTCGGGCGCCAGCAGCAGCGACGAGTGGCCGCCGGAGACCAGCAGGGCCATCGTCGGCTCGGGCAGCTTGCCGTGTTCGAGCTGGTCGACGCAGATATGGGAGGCGAGGTGGTTGACCCCGTACAGCGGCTTGTTCAGCGCGTACGCGTACGCCTTGGCCGCCGCCACCCCGACCAGCAGCGCACCGGCCAGGCCGGGACCCGCGGTGACCGCGATCCCGTCGAGGTCGCGGGCGGAGACGCCCGCTTCTTTCAGGGCGCGTTCGATGGTGGGGACCATCGCCTCCAGATGGGCACGGGAGGCGATCTCGGGGACGACCCCGCCGAAGCGGGCGTGCGTGTCGACGCTGGACGCCACGGCGTCGGCGAGCAGGGTCGTCCCGCGGACGACACCGACCCCGGTCTCGTCGCAGGAGGTCTCGATTCCGAGAACGAGCGGTTCGTCAGCCATCACTCAACATTCCCTCGCAGTGCCGCGCACCTGGTGGCGCATGACGAGCGCGTCGACATTTCCCGGCTGGTAGTAGCCGGGGCGGATTCCGATGGGCTCGAAGCCGAAGCGCTCGTACAGCTTCTGGGCCCTGGTGTTGTCCACCCGCACTTCGAGCAGGATCTCCTCGCACTCGAAGGCGGTGGCGTGCCGGATCAGATCGGTCAGCAGCCGGGCGCCGAGTCCGGTGCCCCAGCGGTCGCGGGCGACGGCGATCGTGAGGACGTCCGCGAGGCCGCCCGCCGCGCCGAGTCCGGCGTAGCCGACGATCCGGCCGCCATCCCCGGCACCAGTACCGGTACCGGTACCGGGCTCCTCCGCCACCACGTAGTGGCGGTTGGCGCGGGGGCCGCGGGCGTGGGCGAGGTCGCCCCAGAACATCCCGGGCGACCAGGCGTCCTCCGGGAAGAGGTCGTTCTCCAGGGCCAGCACCTGATCGAGGTCCCACCAGCGCATCTCGCGCAGGACCGGAGCGGGTGCGGCCCGGCCGTCCCCGGCCGGATCGTGCGGGGCGGTCACTGCGGGGTGACCACCTTGTAGTTCTTCGGCACCTGCGCGTCGGGGCGGCGCAGATACAGCGGCTGCGGCGGCAGGAACACGGTCGAAGGCTCCCCGGTCGCGGCCTCCCGCGCGAGTTCGGCGGCGGCGAGCGACGCCAGGGCGGCGGCCGAGGCGTGCTCGGGTCCCGGCAGGACGGTGGTGAAGGCATCGGGGTAGAGCAGGGCGCCCGCGCCGACGGCGGGCAGGCCCGCGACCCGCTCGGCCAGTTCGGCGGGCCGGTCGACGGCCGGACCCTCGACCCGCGCGCGCGGCGAGTCGTACCGGGCCCAGTAGACCTCCTTGCGCCGGGCGTCGGTCGCCACCACGAACGGCCCCTCGATCCCGGCCTCCCGCCCGGCGGCGTACGCGATCCCGTCCAGCGTGCACAGCCCGTACACGGGCACGCCCAGCGCCGAACCGAAGGTCGCGGCGGTCACCAGACCGACCCGCAGTCCGGTGTACGGGCCGGGGCCGACCCCGGTCACCACCGCCGTGACGGCGTCGATGCCGACCCCGGCATCGGCCAGGACCCGGTCGACGGCGGGCAGCAGCAGTTCGCCGTGGCGCCTGGCGTCCACCCGGCTGGACTCGGCGACGACGTCCGTACCGTCGTGGAGGGCGGCGGTGACGGCGGGCGTGGCGGTATCTACGGCGAGCAAGAGCACGCGAACAGCCTACGGCTCCCGCGCCCCGGGCACGGCTCCCCCTCCGGCGGGGGAAGCTGCTGCTACCGTCGCCACGGATACATCCCATGCGACAGTCGTTCAGTCGTTTCGACGATCCGGAGGCGTTTCGGAGCCGTTCCGGAACGAAAGGCGACAAACACGGGCGCATACTGCCCCGTAAGTGACAGGCTCGGAGAAGACCGAAAGGTGGCGCAGGTGGCACGCAGCTCGGGACTGGTGGCCGGGCTCACGGCGGCCGCTCTGGCGGGTGTCGGTTTCCTCGCCTACAAGGCGGAGGCCAGCGTCTCCGAGATGAAGGCGAAGCCGGGCGCGAGCACGGGCCCCGGGAAGTCGGCGTCCAAGACACCGGTGAACCCGCTGGCGCTGCCCGCGGAATCGGGCTCCGGCGAGCGGGTGGTCTACGCGCTCGAAGCACGCCGCGTCTGGCTGGTCGAGGCCAAGGGGAACAAGGTCCGGCGGACCTTCCAGGTGATGCCGTCGACGGTCAACCCGACGCCCGGGAACTACGCGGTGACCTCCCGCGCGGGGAAGATCCCCGGCTCCGACGGGGTGGCGATCGAGCATGTGGTGCGGTTCGCCAAGGTCAAGGGCGTGACGATCGGCTTCAGCGCCGCGGTCAACGGCTCCATGGCGGCGCCGAACGCGAAGAAGAAGACCGGCGGCGTACGGATGACACGTGCCGACGGCGACGCGATGTGGAGCCTCGCGACGGTCGGCACGAAGGTCGTCGTCCTCCCCTGACGCCCGCGCCTGCCGCGCCTGCCCGCAGCGCCCGCAGCTACCTGCGCGCTCCTGCTCCCGCCTGCGGAAGAACCGCCCGTACGGAGGACAGGGCACGGCGCTTTGTCCCGTACCCCCCGTCGTGGAGTGGCGGCGGGCCGGTCTACGCGGCGTCGCGGCGCGCGGGCGGGTGCCCGTCGCCCGTCTCCGCCGACGCGTCCGCGCGGTCGTCACGGATCCGCGGCGGGGTGGAGACCGCGGTCGCCGCGGCGCACGAGGCCAGCAGATCCCGCATCGACGGCGGCTGGGGCGGACGGTGCCGCCGGGGCGGTCGGGGCGCCGTGTCACGCTCGGATGCCGGCATGGCTGCCTCCCAGATCACGGGGACCAGAACGGTCGACGGTCGGGTAGTTAGGTACACCTAACCAAGCGTCCGTACCATGTCACCACGGTCGGCACGCCCCGCGCAACATTTTCCCGACGGCTTGTCGGAAAATCCGCGAAAGGGCGTCCCGGTGTCCTGGGAGGCCGGCCGTCAGAGCAGCCGCAGATCCGACTCGGCCCAGCGCGCCCCGTACCCGGTCAGCGTCACCGTCCGCCGGTCGTCGTCCGTGTCGCCGACGACCCGGTGGATCACCACATGGAGCCGGCCGTCCGACAGGTCCTCGACCTTGCCGTCGCCCCACTCCACGACGATCACCGAGTCCGGCAGGGACACATCGAGATCGAGGTCCTCCATCTCGTCGAGACCGCCGCCCAGCCGGTACGCGTCCACATGGACGAGGGCCGGGCCGCCGCTCAGCGACGGATGGACCCGGGCGATGACGAAGGTGGGCGAGGTGACCGCGCCCCGGACCCCGAGCCCCTCACCGAGGCCCCGGGTCAGGGTCGTCTTGCCTGCGCCCAGCTCACCGGTGAGCATCACCAGATCGCCGGGGCGCAGCAGCTTCGCCAGCCGTCGCCCCAGCTCGCGCATCTCCTCGGCCGATTCGACGGCGAGCACGGCGGCGGGGTCGGCGACGGGGGCGGCGGCGCGGGGCGCGGGGGCGGCGTCAGCCGGGTTGTGCGGTGCTTCCATACGGGCCAACGTTAGCCGCTGCCGGTACGGCCCCGGCCCGGGCGAGCAGATCCGCGAGCCGGTCCGTGACCGCCTCGGGATGCTCCAGCATCACCAGGTGTCCGGCGTCCGGAACGATCACCAGTTCGGCGTCCGGCAGCAGATCGGCGATGGACTCGCTGTGGGCGCTGGGGGTGACCAGGTCCTTGTCCCCGGCCAGCACCAGGACCGGCAGCTCCGCGAAGACACCGAGGTCCGCGGCCTTGTCGTGCTCGTCGAACGCCGGGTAGAACTCCGCGACCACATCGATCGGGGTCGACTCGATCATGCGTTCCGCGAACCGGGTGATCGCCGGGTCGACGTCGCGCGAGGAGAACGAGTACCGCTTGATCAGTCCGGCGAAGAGGTCGGCCGTGGCGCGGCGGCCCCGCTCCACCAGTTCGGCCTGCGAGCCGAGGGCCCGCAGCACCTGCGGCAGGACCCGCCGTACGGCGGCCACACCCGCGACCGGGAGCCCGTAGTTGACCTCGCCGAGCCGTCCGCCGGAGGTGCCGACGAAGGCGACGGCCGCGACCCTCTCCCGTACGAACTCCGGATACTGCGAGCCCAGCGCCATCACCGTCATCCCGCCCATCGAGTGCCCCACGAGCACCACGGGCCCCTCGGGGGCGGCGGCGTCGATCACGGTCTTCAGGTCCCGGCCCAGCTGGTCGATGGTGACGGGCCGCCGGTCGGGGCCCTGCTGGGAGGAGCCGCGCTCGGACCTGCCGTGGCTCCGCTGATCCCAGTGGACGGTACGGACCAGTCCGCGCAGGGCGGCCCGCTGGAAGTGCCACGCGTCCTGGTTGAGGCAGTAGCCGTGGCTGAAGACGACGGTCACCGGGGCGGGGGTCTTCCGGCCGAAGAGCCTGCGGCGGCGGGGCGGGGAGGCCTGCGGATCGACGTCGTCGACCTCGTAGTAGAGGAGCGTGCCGTCGTCGGCGACGGCCTTGCCGGGGGTGCCGCGCAGCGCGCCGTAGGGGCCGGTGGCGTCGAGGGCGAGCCGGGCCTTCTTGCGGACGCCGCGGCTGACGGTGAGGCGCTCCACGGCGACGCCCACCGCCGCGCCCGCGGCGATCACGCCTATCGCGGCGCCCGCGATCCCGGCGCGGCGCCAGGGGCCCGTCCCGGCAGAGACCGCGGCTGCGGCCAGGGCTTCGCCCGTGCTGGTGTCGGTCACCGTGCGGCTCCTCGTACTCGTCCGTGTGTCTGCGTCACCGGGTCCCGGGCGTCCCCGGGCCCGGCGTCACCGGGCCTCAGGCGTGACCGGGGCCGGAGGTCACCGGGTCCCGGGAGGCGTTCACATAGTGGCGCGGCACCCGCTGCCCGATCCTGGTGACGATCTCGTACGCGATGGTGTCCGCGGCCACCGCCCAGTCCTCGGCCGTCGGCTCACCCCGGTCACCCGGGCCGAACAGCACCGCCTCCGCACCCTCCTGGACCTTGTGCCGCCCGAGGTCGACGACGAACTGGTCCATGGCGACCCGCCCCGCGACGGTGTGCCGCTCCCCGCCGACCAGGACGGGGCCGCGGCCGGAGGCGTGGCGCGGGATGCCGTCCGCGTAGCCGACGGGGATCAGACCGAGGGTCGTCTCGTCGGCGGTGACATAGGTGTGCCCGTAGCTGACGCCGTGTCCGGCGGGGACGCCCTTCACCAGGGCGACCTGGGCGGAGAGCGTCATCACGGGCCGCAGCCCCAGCTCGGCGGGGGTGCCGACCTCGGGCGACGGGGAGACGCCGTACATCGCGATACCCGTACGGACCAGGTCGAAGTAGGCCTCGGGGAGGGTGAGGGCGGCGGCGGAGTTGGCGATATGCCGCACCTCGGGGTCGATGCCCTGGCCCTCCGCGTAGGCCAGCATCTCCCGGAAGGCGTCCAGTTGGTGCCGGATCGAGGGGTGCCCGGGCTCGTCGGCGCAGGCGAAGTGCGACCAGACACCGGTGACCCGGACCGCGCCGGACGCCTCGGCGGCGCGGGCGGCGGCGACGAGTTCGGGCCAGTCGGCGGGCTGGCAGCCGTTGCGGCCGAGACCGGTGTCGGCCTTGAGCTGGATCCGGGCGGGGCGGCCGGCCTCCCGGGCGGCGGCGGTCGCCTCGGTCAGGGCCCACATACCGCTGACGGACATGTCGAGCCCGGCGTCGACGCCCTCGCGCCAGGGCCCGCCGGGCGTCCACAGCCAGCACATCAGCGGCCCGTCGAGCCCGGCGGCACGCAGCGCGAGCGCCTCCCGGGGGGTGGCGGTACCGACCCAGGTGGCGCCCGCCGCGATGGCTTCCCGGGCGCAGGGCAGGGCGCCGTGCCCGTAGGCGTCCGCCTTCACCACGGCCATCACCGCGGCGCCGTTCGCCCGGACGCGGTCGCGCAGCGTCGCGACGTTGGCGCGCAGGGCACCGAGATCGATCTCGGCGCGGGCGCGGGGGGTGTCTGTGGTAGCGGTGGTGTCGTTCATCGCCCCCAGTCTCTCAGAGCGCCCCGTCGGTGGCTGTTCCGCAGTTCTCCGGGCCGATGGGTGGTGGGTGGTGGCCGGCTCGGCGCGGGGTCTTGTGCGTGGTCTTGTCGGCTGGGCGTTACTCCAGGACTCTGCGGGTTGCCTGTGTGGCGCGGGTTGGTCGGTCGACTCCGGGGTTACCTCCTCGCCATCGGCGGAACCCGGGCCCCCGGAACCGCTGACCGCTGCACCCCGCCGACGGCTGCGGGGGCAACCCCGCATCCGCCCTCCCCACGCACACGACCATGCACCCCTCAGCCCGACATCTTTTAGAGGCGCGGCACCGGAGATGCTTTCAGGGGCCGCAGTGCCCGGAGATGCCTTTAGGGGCGCGAGGAACTGCGCGAGGAACCACGTACGGGCCGCACCCGGCACACAACCCCGCCCGAAGGGCGATGCCTCTGCGGGGGCGATCACCTGGGTATCCAGGGGCGCGAGGAACTGCGCGACAAGCCCATCACCGGGGTGTGGCCCGAAAGACATGCGAGGGCGCCGGACGCGTCCGGTCCCGGGCCGGGGCCCGCGGCCTTACGGCTCACGCGCCGTGCGGGTGTCGTGCCAGGCGTGGGGGACGGTGTCCGCGACGTCGAAGGCCGTCAGCGGGACGCCGACCCGCTCCGTCGCCGCCCGTGCGGCCAGCCCGTGGAGGTAGGCCGCGACGGAGCCCGCGTTCCTCGCGCCGAGGCCCGCCGCGAGCAGCGAGCCCGCGAGGCCGGAGAGCACGTCGCCGGAGCCGGCCGTCGCGAGCCAGGGCGTGCCCATCGTGTTGACGCGTACCGGCACCGCGGGGTCGGGGTCGGCGACCAGGGTCGTGGAGCCCTTCAGGAGCACCGTCGCCCCGTACCGCCCCGCCAGTTCGCGGACCGCGTCCAGCCGCGCGGCCTCCACCTCCTCCCGGGACGTGCCGAGCAGCGCGGCGGCCTCGCCCGCGTGCGGGGTGAGCAGGGTCGGCGCGGCCCGGTCCCGCAGCAGCCCGGGGTAGCCGGGCAGACGGCGCAGCCCGTCCGCGTCGACCAGGACGGGGACCGGCGCGGCGAGCACCTCGTCGACCGCGTCGAGTTCGTCGCCGATGCCGGGCCCGACGACCCATGCCTGGACGCGCCCCGCCTTCTCCGGCGGGCCGGCGTGGACCAGCGCCTCGGGGAAGCGGGCGATCACCTGGTCGGCGGCGTGGCCCACGTACCGTACGGCTCCCGCCCCGCCGCGCAGCGCGCCCGCGACCGCGAGGACGGCCGCGCCGGGATAGCGCGCGGAGCCCGCGGCGATACCGACGACGCCCCGCCGGTACTTGTCGCTCGCCGCGCCGGGTTCCGGCAGCAGCCTGGCCACGTCCACGTGCTGGAGCGCCTCCAGCGCCGGCAGGGACGGCAGTTCGTCGCCGATGCCGATGTCCACGAGCCGTACCGTGCCCGCGTAGCCGCGCGCCGGGTCGACGAGGAGGGCCGGTTTCTCCGTACCGAACACCACGGTCAGATCCGCCCGCAGGGCCTCGCCGCGCACCTCGCCGCTGTCGGCTTCGACACCGCTGGGCAGGTCGACGGCGACGACGACGGCGCGGGAGCCGCGGGCGGCGCGGGCCACCGGTACCGCGTCGGGCCGCAGTCCGCCGCGGCCGCCGATACCGGTGATCCCGTCGATCACCAGGTCCGCGAAGGCCAGGACCTCGTACGGATCGTCCGCGACGCGCCCGCCCGCGGCCAGGAGCGCCGCGAGCCCGCCCGGGTGGGCCCGGCCGGGCGCGAGGAGTACGGCGTGCACCCCGGCGCCGCGGCGCGCGAGCCGGGCGCCCGCGTAGAGCGCGTCGCCGCCGTTGTCGCCGCTGCCCGCGAGGACGACGACGCGGGAGCCGTAGATCCGTCCGCCGGATCCGCCGCGCAGGACTTCGGCGCAGGCCGCGGCGAGTCCGGCGGCGGCGCGCAGCATCAGGGCGCCGTCGGGCAGCCGGGCCATCAGTTCGGCCTCGGCGCGGCGGACGTTGTCCACGGTGTGGGCGGTACGCATGGTCCGAGTCTGCCCCAGGGCGCGGCGATACGCCCCCGGGCCCGGCGCCGACACTCCGGCCGGTATGTCCGGCCAACCGCGCCCTTCCCCGTGCGAGTTGCCTTCCCCGTCTCACCCCACGTCACAGGGTTGACGCAACCTCAACTCGAACTTAGGTTTGCCTTACCTAAGTGGTCGTGAGCGTCTCGCGACCTCTCATCGCCCTTCCCCCGAAAGGTGTCCCCACCCATGCCCTCAGTCGCCACCAAGGCCCCCCGCAAGGCCACCCGTACGGCCGCCCGCGCCGGTGTCGCCGTGCTCGGTGCCGCCGCCCTCACCCTGGGCCTCGCCTCCTCCGCCTCCGCGGCGACCGTGAACAGAACCGTGGTGGACGGGGCGACGTACAACCTCTCCCTCACCGCCCCGAGCACCGCCGCCGCGACCGGCCAGAACGTCACCGTCAGCGGTACCGGTTACAACCCGTCCCAGGGCGTGTACGTCGGCCTGTGCGCCGTGCCCGCGGGTGTCGACGTCTCCAACCCGGCGACGTGGAACTCCAAGCCGACGCCGTGTCTCGGGGGCCAGGACCAGGCCGGCACCACGGGCGCCTCGCACTGGGTCAACAAGGACTGGTACTGGATGGCGCCGAACAACTCGTCGCCGTACACGGTCTCCAACGGCCGTGGCTCCTTCTCCGTCCAGATCCACGTCAAGGCCCAGCTCTCGGCCTCCGTCACCTGCGGCCAGAACGGTGTGACCTGCTCGATCGTCACCCGCGCCGACCACTTCGACACCAACGACCGCAAGTACGACGTCTACGTCCCGGTGACGTTCTCCTAAATCATGCCTGCGCGCGCGAAAGGCGCCGGTCGCCTCGTGGCCGTCGCCGCGCCGTTCCTGTTCGCCGCCGCGGCCCTCACCGCGGCGGCACCGGGAACGGCCGCGGCGGCCACGCCCGGCGAGGCCAACGGGCCCACCGGCCAGAAACTCACCGTCTCCGAGACCCGGGGCATCGATCCGGCCGGACAGAAGGTCCGGGTCACCGGCACCGGCTACGACGTCACCAAGGGCATCTACCTCGCCGTCTGCAAGGTCCCGGCGTCGCCCACCGAACAGCCGAGCCCCTGCCTGGGCGGCAGCGACTTCTCCGGCAGCTCGGGATCCTCCTACTGGATCTCCAACAACCCGCCGGACTACGGCCAGGGCCTGACGAAGAAGTTCACCGTCGGCTCCGACGGCAAGGGCGGCTTCACCCTGGACCTGACCCTCAAGGCAAAGGACAGCGGCGCGGACTGCTCCCAGACCCGCTGCGCCGTCGTCACCCGGGCGGACCACACCCATATCTCCGACCGCGACCAGGACGTGCTCGTCCCGTTCACGTTCGGGTCGGGCGCCGGACAGCCGACGCCCGAGGTCCCGGCCGGCACCGTGAAGCACAAGGCCCTGCGCACCATCACCCCGGCCGTCGGCGGCGCGGGGCACGCGGCCGTGGACTCGGCGGCGAAGCGGTTGTACGTCGCCAGCGACAGCGGCGAGGAGCGGCGGCTGACGACGTACGACACCACCACGGGACAGGTCGTCGGCAAACCCGCCGAACTGCCCGGCGCGGTCTCGGCGATGGCGCTGGACGTCCCGGCGGGCGCCCTGCACCTGGCCTTCGACGAGAAACTGGCCACGTACGACACGGACAAGGGAGTCCTCAAGGACAAGGCGACGGCGGAGGCCCATGTCGGTCTGCTGGCCGTGGACCCCGTGGCGGGCCGGATCTACGCCGGCGTACCGTCGAAGAGGTCGATCACGACCTTCACCACCGGGAAGTCCGCGGCGGCCGCCTGGCAGCAGGTCGGCACCCCGGCCGTCCTCCGTCACCCGCCGGCGGGTCTCGCCGTCGACACCTCGGCGGACCGGGCGTACGCCACCTCGGTCGGACCCAACCTGTCCACCTCGCCGATGACGTTCCACAACCTGCTGAACGCCGTCGACGGCAAGACCGGCGCGCCGGCCGGTGAGCCGCTGAGCCTGGGCACGACGGCGCTCGGCAGCATGGGCCTGACGATCGAACCGAAGAGCCGTACCGGCTATGTCGCCAATCTGGCGGCGGGCACGGTCTTCACCGTCGACCTGGCGGCGAACAAGGTCACCGGCACGCTGACCGCGGGCCCCAACCCGAAGGCGCTGGGCTTCGACGACACCACCGGCACCCTGTACGCGGCCCGGACGCAGGCGCCCGAAGTCGCCGCGATCGAGGTGAAGACCGGGAAAACGGAGGTGCTGGAGGTCAGCGACCGGGCCGCCGGGATCGCCCTCGACCCGGAGGGACGCGGCCTGTTCACGGTCGCGGAGGACGGGAAGGTGACCCAGAGCCAGCGGCAGGTCTCCCCGGCGGTGGCCGGGGCGCCGAAGGCGATCACGGTCACGACGGGGAAGAACGCGGAGTTCACGGCCGCGGCGACGGGCTTCCCGGAGCCCGTGAACGGCTGGGAGGTCAGTTCGGACGGCACGGCGTGGCTGCCGGTGGCGGGCGCGTCGGGTCCGAAGCTGACGTTCAAGGCGGCGAAGGAGCACGACGGAAACCGCTACCGGGCGGTGTTCTCCAACTCCGTCGGGTCCCTGCGCTCGGCTCCGGCCGCGCTCAAGGTGACCGATCCCCCGGAGGACCCGCCGCCCGGCACGTCCGGCGGCTCGTCGTCGGGCGGTCCGACCGCGGGCGGCTCGTCGTCCGGCCTGTCCGGCGGTTCGTCGTCCGGCGGCCCCGACGCCCAGTCCACGGGCGGCGGGAACGGCGGTACGACCGGCACCTCGGGCGGCTCGGGCACTTCCGGCGGCTCCGTCGGCGGCGGCAGCGTCGGCGGCGCGGGCGCCTCGGGCGGCGGCTCCCTCGCCTCCACCGGTACGAGCGCGCTCACCCTCACCGCCGCGGCGGGAGCCCTCGCGGTCGCGGGCGCGGTGGCCACCGTCCTGGTCCACCGCCGACGCCGGACCTGACCCCCGGGAAAGCCCGGAACCCGCCGGTGCCGCCGCCCCCTCCCTCCCCGGGAACCAGGGCCGGCGGCACCGGTGTGTTTCCGCCGTGCGCCATGTGCGGCCCGGTGCGTGGTCGCTCGCGCGGTTCCGCCCCCGAGATCTCCGGCTGAACGGCTCGGCTCGGGTGAAGTTGTTCAGGGGCGGGGGAACCGCGCGACAAGCTCACCACCGGGCCGCGGCCCGAAAACAGCCGCGGTCGCCGGACGCGCCCGGCCTCGGGACCCCGGCCACGGGTGGCCGAGGGGCCTGGGGGTCCCCCACCCCGGGAAGGGGACCCGCGGAACTACGCGCGGAGGGGGCTACCCCTCCGCGATCGCCACCGCCGAGGCCACCCCGGCGTCGTGACTGAGCGAGATATGCCAGGAACGCACCCCCAGCACCGTCGCGCGCGCCGCCACCGTGCCGTAGACCTCCAGGCGGGGGCGGCCGTCGGACTCCACGCAGATCTCGGCGTCCGTCCACTGGAGACCCGGCGGCGCCCCCAGCGCCTTGGCCACGGCCTCCTTCGCGGCGAACCTGGCCGCGAGGGACGCGTAACCCCGCCGTTCACCGCTCGGCAGCAGCAGCTCGCGCTCCAGGAAGAGCCGCCGCGCCATCGCGGGCGTCCGCCGTAGCGACGCCGCGAACCGGTCGATCTCGGCGACGTCGATCCCCACCCCGATGATCATCTGATGACTCACTACTCCACGGTCACGGACTTGGCCAGATTGCGCGGCTGGTCGACCTCGTTGCCCCGGGCCGTGGCCAGCTCACAGGCGAACACCTGTAGGGGAACCGTAGCGACCAGCGGCTGGAGCAGTGTCGGGGTGGCCGGGATCCGGATGAGATGGTCCGCGTACGGGACCACCGCCTCGTCGCCCTCCTCGGCGATCACCACGGTCCGCGCCCCCCGCGCCCGGATCTCCTGGATGTTGGAGACGACCTTGCCGTGGAGGATCGACCGGCCCCGGGGCGACGGCACCACGACGACCACCGGGAGACCGGACTCCACCAGGGCGATCGGGCCGTGCTTCAGCTCGCCGGCGGCGAAGCCCTCCGCATGCATATAGGCCAGTTCCTTCAGTTTGAGCGCGCCCTCCAGCGCCACCGGGTAGCCCACGTGGCGGCCCAGGAAGAGGACGGTGTCCTGGCCCGCGAGGGAGCGGGCGAGTTCGCGTACCGGCTCCGTCGTGGTCAGGACCCGGTCGAGCGCCTCCGGGATCCGGGCCAGGTCGCGGATGACGGCCCGGACCTCGTCGCCCCAGGTCGTGTCGCGGGCCTGCCCCAGATAGAGGGCGACGAGATAGCAGGCGACGAGCTGGGTGAGGAACGCCTTGGTGGAGGCGACGGCGACCTCGGGCCCGGCATGCGTGTAGAGGACGGCGTCCGACTCGCGCGGAATGGTGGAGCCGTTCGTATTGCAGACGGCGAGGACCTTCGCGCCCTGTTCCCGGGCGTGCCGGACCGCCATCAGGGTGTCCATGGTCTCGCCGGACTGGGAGATCGCGATCACCAGCGACCGCCGGTCGAGAATCGGATCCCGGTAGCGGAACTCGCTCGCCAGTTCCACCTCGCACGGAATCCTGGTCCAGTGTTCGATCGCGTACTTGGCGATCAGACCCGCGTGGAACGCCGTACCGCAGGCGACGACCACGACCTTCTCCACCGCCCGCAGCTCGGGTACGGGGATCCGTACCTCGTCCAGCGTCAGCGACCCGTCGGTGTCGACCCGGCCGAGCAGGGTGTCGGCGACGGCCCGCGGCTGCTCGGCGATCTCCTTGAGCATGAAGGAGGCGTAGCCGCCCTTCTCGGCCGCCGACGCGTCCCAGTCGATCAGGTACGAGCGGACCTCGGCGGGGGCGCCGTCGAAGTCGGTGACCGTGATCCCGTCCCGGCGCACCTCGACGACCTGGTCCTGGCCCAGTTCGATCGCGGAGCGGGTGTGGGCGATGAAGGCGGAGACGTCGGAGGCGAGAAAGGACTCGTCCTCGCCGACCCCGACGACCAGCGGGGAGTTCCGCCGGGCGCCGACGACGGTGCCGGGCTGGTCGGCGTGGACGGCGACCAGGGTGAAGGCGCCCTCCAGGCGGCGGCAGACGAGCCGGGTCGCGTCGGCGAGATCGCCGCAGGAGGAGAAGGCCTCGGCGAGGAGATGGGCGACGACCTCGGAATCGGTCTCGGAGTCCAGCCGGTGGCCGCGCGCCGTCAGCTCGGACCGCAGGGCGGCGAAATTCTCGATGATCCCGTTGTGGACGACGGCGACCCGGCCCGCGTTGTCGAGATGCGGATGGGCGTTGGCGTCGGTGGGCCCGCCGTGGGTGGCCCAGCGGGTGTGCCCCACACCGGTGGACCCGGCGGGCAGGGGCCGGTCGACCAGCTCCTTCTCCAGATTGACCAGCTTCCCGGCCTTCTTCGCGGTGGCGATGCCCCCGTCGGCGAGCACGGCGACCCCGGCGGAGTCGTAGCCGCGGTACTCCAGCCGCTTCAACCCGGCGACGACGACGTCCAGCGCCGACTGGCCTCCGACATATCCCACGATTCCGCACATAAGTCGCACTGTACGACGTGGGAGCGCCGTCACCGGCGCACCACCCGTACCCCCGGCGGCACGCCACCCGCCCAGCCCCGGCCCCCTGCCCCCCCCCCCCGTCCCCGCGACCCCCTGTCACCACCCGGGTGACGGACCCCACGGCCCACTTCCGCCGCCCGCCCCCGACAATGGGCCTGTGATCACGACGCCGCCACGGAACAACCACCGCAAGGCCGCCGCCGACTCCACCCCGTACGTCGATCTCACCCGTGCGGAATGGAGGGCGCTGCGCGACAAGACCCCGCTCCCCCTCACCGCCGACGAGGTGGAGCGATTGCGCGGCCTCGGGGACGTGATCGACCTCGACGAGGTACGGGACGTCTATCTGCCGCTGTCCCGGCTGCTGAACCTCTACGTCAAGGCCACGGGCGAGCTGCGCGGGGCCCTGAACACCTTCCTCGGGGACACCGGCGGAGGCCATGGGGCGCAGCGGGGCACCCCCTTCGTCATAGGCGTGGCGGGCTCGGTGGCGGTCGGCAAGTCGACGGTCGCCCGGCTCCTCCAGGCCCTGCTCGCCCGCTGGCCCGAGCACCCCAGGGTCGAGCGGGTCACCACCGACGGCTTCCTGCTGCCGATGAAGGAGCTGCGGGCCAGGGGGCTGATGTCGCGGAAAGGATTCCCCGAGTCGTACGACCGCCGGGCGCTGACAAGGTTCGTCGCGGACATCAAGGCGGGCAAGGACGAGGTCACCGCGCCGGTCTACTCGCATCTGGTCTACGACATCGTCCCCGGGGAGCGTCTGGTGGTACGCCGCCCGGACATCCTCATCGTGGAGGGCATCAACGTCCTCCAGCCGGCCCTGCCGGGGCAGGACGGCCGGACCCGGGTGGCGCTCGCGGACTACTTCGACTTCTCGGTCTATGTGGACGCCCGTCCGGAGGACATCGAGAACTGGTATCTGCACCGCTTCCGGCGGCTGCGGGAGACCGCGTTCCGGGACCCGTCCTCGTACTTCCGCAAGTACACCGAGGTCTCCGAGGAGGAGGCGATGGAGTACGCCCGCGCCACCTGGCGCACCGTCAACAAGCCGAACCTCCTCCAGAACGTGGCCCCGACCCGCGGCCGTGCCACCCTGGTGCTGCGCAAGGGCCCGGACCACAAGGTCGCCCGCCTGTCCCTGCGCAAACTCTGACCCCGTCCCAGCCGAGCCAGCCGTGAGGAGCGTCCCGGTGTGCTGCATCTGCGACTGATCACCCCCGCCGACCGCACCGACGACGTCGTCCGGCTGCTCGAAGCGTCGGTGGGCACCGCCCATGTGGTGGTCCTGCCGGGCGCCGCCCGCGACCCGGCGGGCGATCTGGTCCTGTGCGACGTGGCCCGTGAGGCGGCCGATGAACTCATCGCCGACCTGCGGGAACTGCGGATCGACGAGACCGGCTGCATCGCCGTGGAGAACATCGACCTCTCCGTCTCCCGCCGCGCCGACGCGGCGGAGAAGGCGGCCCCGGGCGAGAGCGCGGACGCGGTCCTGTGGGAGCACCTGACGGACGCCACCCACGAGGAGTCCAGCCTCTCCGCCACGTATCTCGCCTTCATGTCGGTCGCCACGATGCTCGCCGCCTGCGGTGTGGTCCTCGACAACGCGATCCTCATCGTGGGCGCGATGGCGGTGGGCCCCGAGTT
The DNA here is from genome assembly GCF_042753905.1 of Streptomyces sp. NPDC059248. Taxonomy (NCBI): domain Bacteria; kingdom Bacillati; phylum Actinomycetota; class Actinomycetes; order Kitasatosporales; family Streptomycetaceae; genus Streptomyces; species Streptomyces sp. NPDC059248. Next base: position 41,975 of record NZ_JBHYZV010000023.1, read on the forward strand.
CGGCCCCCTGGCGGGCGTCTCCACGGCCCTGGTCCAGCGCGCCCCCCGGCTGGCGGCCCGCTCCCTGCTGGCCCTGCTGATCGGCTTCGTCACCGCGATGTCCGTAACGGTCGGCTTCAGCCATCTGATGACCTGGTTCGACCTCTTCGACGCCGCGGCCCTCGAAGGCCCCCGCCCCAACACGAACTTCATCTACCAGCCCGACGAGTTCTCCTTCGTCGTCGCCATCCTCGCGGGCGTCGCGGGCACCCTCTCCCTCACCTCCGCCAAGTCGGGCGCCCTCGTCGGCGTCGCCATCTCCGTCACCACGATCCCGGCCGCGGCGAACGCGGCGGTCGCCTTCTCCTTCGACGAGTACCGCCAGGCCTGGGGCTCCACGGAGCAGCTGCTCCTCAACCTCTTCGGCATCGTGGTGGCCGGCACCCTGACCCTGCTGGCACAGAAGCTCTTCTGGACCCGCCAGAGGAAACGCGCCAAGCGCTGACCTTCCAAGACCGGCCCGCCCACGTCCGACGGCCGTCAGTTCAGCAACAGGACCGCGTCCCAGGTGCCCCACCCCGGAACGGGCAGCAGCCCCTCGGCCTCCGCGAGCGCACAGGCCGCCCCGGTCACCCCGCCGAGGAACCCCGCGTCGGTAGCCCCGCCCGCCTCCTCTCCCGGTTCCCGGAGCAGGTCCGAGGTCAGCCGCAGGGCCCGCCGTGCCAGCTCCGTACAGCCCGCGCGGTGTGCGGCCTGGAGGACTCCGGCGCTGCCGTGGCAGAGGCCGGGGCCTTCGGTGTCCCAGCGGTCCTCGGGGCGCCGGGCGATCGCCGTGATCATGTCCCGGCCGGCTCGGCGCAGCCCGTCGTCCTCCAGGGCGCGCCCCGCGTGGGCGACGGCGGTGCCGATTCCGGCGGCGCCGTAGCACCACGCGTGGCGTCTGCCGGGGGCGGCCGACAGCCGCCGCGGGTCGGGTGGCCTTCGGAGCGCGTCTCCGCTGATGTGGGCGGGGCAGCCGTGATCGTCGTCGGTCCAGGACAGCAGCCAGTCCGCCGCCGTACGGATGGCCGTCCCCTGCCCCGGGACGGTGTATCCGGCGTCGGCGGCGAGGGAGAGCAGGGCGAGCGGCCCCGCGATGCCATGGGCGAGACCTGTGGTCGCGGCCCCGGACGGCGGCACTTCTCCGGCGAGAGGCAGCCGATGGTCCCCGGCGGGGAGCCACCATCCGGGCAGACCGTTCGCCGGTGCGCGGATCAGGCCGGTGAGAGTGGCGAGCGCGGCCGTCAGACCGGGAGCGGCGGGGGCGCAGCCGGCGCGGTACGCGACGAGCAGCACGCGACCGATGCCGGAGAGCCCCTTGACCGCGTCGTAGACGCCCCAGGGGGATCCCCGGTACCCGGCCGCGAGCCGTCGCCGCTGGTGCAGTGCGAGCCCGTGGGCCCGGGCCGTAAGCCAGGACGCGGCCCGGTCGAGGAGTTCGGGCCGGGGCTCTCGCAGATAGGCGCTCCCGACGACGACGGAGGCGGCGAGCGCTCCCGGTCCGCTGTGGATGCCGTCCGGCGCGCGGCCCCTCAGGAGCCCGGCGGCCGTCTCCCAATGCTGTTCGGCCCGTCGCGCGAGTGCCGGTTCCCCGGCGGCCAGGGCCGCCAGCAGGAGCGCCGTCCCGGGCAGCCCGTGGCTCAGGGTGGCTCCCCTCACGGGTCCGATATCGGCGACGAGTCGCTCCGGATCGGCCACGGTCCGGACGATCCGCTCGATGTGCCGCGCGGCCTCAGTCATGGGCGTACAGCAGGTCGGTCGCCAATGATCTGGCGACCCGCTCCAGCCCCGCGTCCGCCCCCAGCAGCCGGTTGCAGCTCAGGTGGACGAGGTCCGACGCACACCGTCCGGCGATGTCCGGGTCCGGCAGTACGTCGCCGTAGGCGGCGAGCGCCTTCTGCCGTACCGACCATGCTTCGGTGAGCCACGACGGGAGCCGGTGGCTTCGCGCGGCGGTACGCAGCCGGTCCCGCTCGTGGCGCTCCGCGCGGGTCAGCGGACCGCCCCGGACGGATCCCCGGACGACTTCCGGGACGGCTCCCGGGGCCGTGAGCGCCCTGGCGACCGCCACGGCGCAGATCGCCGCGAGCGGCAGGCGGTGGGGCTCGGCGCCCTCCTGTGTCTCCGTCACCAGCACGGTGAGGGCCAGCGCGCTGTCGGCGGCGAAAACGTCCTCGGCCGCGTCGACGGCACCTGGGCCGCCGTAGCGCGGGGTTTCCCGGATGTACGGCTCGTAGTGGAGGTGTCCGTCGCTCAACCCCTGCTCGGCCAGGCCGGAGCCCCAGCGGAGAAGCATGTGCCGGATCTCCCGCAGCGCGTCGGGAGGCCCGCAGTAGCGCAGTCGCAGTTGCGGGCCCAGCGCCGGGGTGCGGTAGCGGAGCCAGTACAGGCGTGCGGCGGCGGGTGGGGCGGCCAACTGCCGCAGGGCCGCGTCCTGATGCCGGACGGGCACGGCGAGGGCGGCCGAGAGCCAGCCCGAACCCGGTGGCATCAGGTCCGCGCGACGCGGCCGTACGGCGGTCCGCGGGTCGACGGGGCACCGGGGTTCCGCCGGGGCCGACCGGTGCAGAGGGACGACGAGTTCGAGGAGATGACGGCCGTCCGGGCCGGTGACGGGGCGCTCGCCGTCGCCGTGCCCGATGGCCTCCGCCAGGGTGCGGGTCCCGCGCAGCACCGTCCGGCGAAGGATCTCCCGGTGCGTCGTGTCGGCCGTCCGCAACGGCAGCCCCCGGTCGGACTCCTCGGCGACGACTTCACCGGGCGGCGCCGGCCGTGCCTCGGTGAGCCAGTCCGCCAGCCGGCTGTGCCAGAGGGAGCGCCGGGACGCGGCGGCGATCAGGTCGTCGGGGAGCAGCCAGCGCCGGGGCACGAGCACGGTCCCGCGGTAGGTGACCCTGGGGGTGTACGGGAAGATCTCGGCCCGACCCCAGGACCAGGTGTGCCAGGGGCGCTCGCCGACGTGCCCCAGCAGGTGCAGCAGCCGGGCGGGAGCGGGCAGCAGGTCCCGGGTGATCCGGCTGAACAGGACGGGCACGACCTGCCGTCGCAGCGCGGTGGACCACAGCAGCGGGCGGCCGTCGCTCGAAAAGATCACCAGGTCACGGGGGTGGAGATCACCGTCCCGGGGTGGAACACCGACAGGAATCCGGTACGGGGCGAAGCCCGTCTCGACGGCGAGACCGGCGGTCCGGGCCGTCAGGGGGGTGCACACGATCTCCGCGACGGCCGCTCCCTCTTCTCCGGCTGCCGGGGCCGTCGGAGCAGGTCCGGGAAGCAGGGCGGCGAACCTGCCGGCCGCCGAGCCGGCGGTCTGGGCGGAGTGCCGGCCCACCACGAGCCGGACGGAACCGTGCGGACCGGACACCACCCGGACATGGATCTCGGCGGAACGCGGAGGTACGCCACCGGGACGGGCCAGGTGCTCGACCCACTCCTCGGTCAGCTCCACGTCCGCCCACCCCTCGGCGTACGACTCCGCCAGGAGGCGGGCGAGAGCCCGTTCGCGTTTGTCGTCGTCGACGGAAGCGGCGGCCAGTCCGTCGGCGGCCCCGGGAGGACCGATCCCGGCCACCGGATCGACGGCTTCCAGCAGGGGAACGGCGCTGATGCCCGTACGCGGCGGTGAACCGTGCCGACCAGTCGCCCAGCGGAGGCCGACGCGCGCCGACGCGCCACAGCACTCCAGCGGCCTCCGCCGCCCTCCGGCCGATCTCGGCGGGTAACCGGAGTTCCGCGTCGGCCACGGTGTCCACGGTGATCGGCCGGTCGACGACCCGGACCCGGTCGGCCACGCGGCGGGCGGCGCGCAGCAGCGCCAACCGGCGGGCGGATCCCGGCGGGTGAGCGTCCGCGCTTTTGAGCGCTCGCCGCAGCCGGACGAGGGACGGGCGAAGGCTCACGGTGTCGGGGATCCGCGCCAGAAGATGCGCGAGTGGATCCTGTCGCGCGTCCCGGGGCAGAAGGTCGGTGAGGAGCAGTCCCGTGCTGATCATCTGTACGAGCGCGGACCGTGCCGCCTCGGCGTCGGCGCCGGGGTAGCGGGCCACGATCGCGTCGATCACCTCGGCACCCCGGACACCCCCGGTACAGACCGTCAGCAGCCAATCCGAAAGATCCGTCACCCGGACGCTGCCGAGCCGTCCCCGTCCTGGTGCGGCGTGCTCGGCCTCGAAGCGTGCACCGCGGCGCACCGTCAGGTTGTTGGTGGTGAGGGTCAGCCGGGGAACCGTCCCGGGCTGATCCAGCAGCCGGTCGGCGCACTCCCGGAGCCACAGCGGGCTCGGCGCGCTCACCGGCCGGTGGTCCGTCCCGAGCCGGAGTACGGTTCGGTCGCCCGCCAGCGCGACGGGGGCGACCGCGCACCACACCCCGTGCGGGGTCGTCCGTTCACGGGCCCGTAGCGCATAGGCCGTGCGGGTGGCCTCGGCCCGGACCGTGTCACCCGCGTCCGCCGTCGCGCGGGACGCCAGCAGCAGCCCCTCCGTGAAGAGTCCGTCGTGCCCCGGCGAGCCGTCGCCGCCGGCCGTCAGGGGTATCCGGCCCATGGCCGCCGGACCGTACCCGAACACTTGCCCCACCACGCCCCCAACTCCAGGATGTCCGGGGCGGCACGGACCGGTGGGCCCGCGCCGCCCCGTTCTACCGCCGGTTCATCCGGTTCGTCACAGGGTCTACCGGGCGCCCGGGATCAGGCACCCCGTCGTCGGGCCCTGTGGCGGGGACGGCCCGCAGCCGTCTCCGGTGGTGTCACCGTCGGCGTCGTCGCCGTCGGTCTCGGCGAAGCCGTCCCGGATCCGCGACAGATCGACATGGGCGGCGTCGAGCCGGAACACCTCGAACAGATCCGTGCTCATCTCGGTCAACCTCCTTCCTACGTCGTCGAAGGTGGTGGCACGCCCGGACCCGGCGGTCCGGGAGACTGTCGGGCTTACGTCCTCACGGCCAGGCGAGCACCAGCGGGAGGCCCGGCCGTTCCAGCACCCGATGGACGCCCGGACCCCGTTCGGGCCCGCCCCGGGGGAAGACGCGCAGAACGGGGCCCGGCCCGGCCCGGTGGTCGCGGTCCCAGGTTCGTAACTGCCGGGCGAACTCTTCCGCCGCGGTGTCGTCGCCGCCGTACCGGACGACGCCGTACTCGAAACGCGAGCCCCCGGCGTCCGCCGGGCGCATCGTCAGATGGGCGAGGCCGGTGTCGTCCCAGGTGGCGGGGGATCCTCCCGGCAGTGCCCGGACGTCACCCGGCCCGGTCCCGGTCGTGTGCAGCCGCCCGAAGACGTCCAGCACGGTGGCCAGCCACAGATCGACGACGGGCCGGGTGCCCTCGGTCGCGCCGACGGTCACCCCCGTCCACACCTCCCGGCGCTCCCCCGCCAGGGCCGCGGTGAGGGCGTCGGCATCGGGCCGGGGGCCGCCGTCCCACCGCAGCCGCACGCCCTCGCCCAGCGGGGTGGTCGCCATGGGGTTACGGGCGGCCGGGCCGCGCATCCGGACGAAGCCGCACAGGTCCCAGCCGTCGCCGACCCAGTGGTCGCCCTCGCGGACGAAGGTCAGCAGCCGTCCCAGGCCCCGCAGCCGGAGCGGGACGACCAGCCGGCCGTCGTCCGTGAGCTGGTCCAGCCACGCGGGGGCTATCGAGGTGGCCTGGACGGTGACGACGGTCCGGTCGTACGGTCCCCCGCCGGGGACCCCCAGCGTCCCGTCACCGGTCACCAGACGTACCTCCGCGATCCCCGCGTCCCGCAGCGACCGCGCCGCCCGTTCGATCACATCGGGATCGATGTCCAGGCTGGTCACCTCGCCTTTCTCGCCGACCAGACGGGACAGCAGCGCGGCGTTGTAGCCACCGGAGCCGATCTCCAGCACCCGGTCCCCCGGGGCCACGTCGAGGCGCTCCAGCATGGTGGCCACCAGCCAGGGGGCCGAGACGGAGCTGAGGGGGGTGCCGTCCGTGTCGCGCTTGGTGAACACGGCGTCGTCGCGGTACGCCTCCGTCAGCGGCACCCCCGGGACGAACAGATGACGTGGCACCGCCGTGAACGCGTCCGCCACCTCCGGAGTGGTGATTCTCCCGCTGCTCCGCAGCTCTTCGACCAGGGCCTCGTGCAGTGCGACAGCGGGCGGCTCGATATCCAAAGCTCCTCCAACACCCTTGGAATCAGGGCGAGTTACCTCATCCTGACAGTCCGCTATCGAGTAGTCGAGGAGCGCCGCGCGGGATACCCCTCCCGCGTGAACGCGCGCCGACCGCTGACGGCCCCCCTGGACACCCTCGACCCTCGATTCAGTTTCTCAACCTCCAGATTAAGAAAATCAAGATCCATGCGTTGACTCCTCAAAAAACTCAAGATACAAATGAACAGCGGGCACACCGTCGAGAGCAAGGGAGCCGAAGGTGGACTGGCAGGAGCTGACGGATCTGACGCGCGGGCAGCCGTTCGTGGTCGAGCGGGTCCGCCTCGTGGGCAGCGGTGTCGCGATCGAGGGGCAGTTCGAGCCGCCGCAGCTGGCCGCACTCGACGTCGACGACCAGGTGTTCATCGCCGCGTTCGTACGGTCGCACGGGTCGATCAAGGAGATGGAGCGGATCTTCGGGGTGAGCTACCCGACGGTCAAAGCCCGGCTGAAGCGGATCGCCGAGCGGCTCGACTTCGTCGACACCGCCCCGGCGCCCACCGGTGCCGCCGAGGTCGTCGAGCGTCTGAGGCGCGGGGAGATCAGCGCCCAGGAGGCACTGGCCGAGCTGGAGGGGCCCCGGTGATTCCGCTGCTGGTGACGGTGGGATACCGGCGCTCGAACGGCCAGCGGCGGCAGGTGCATGTTCCCGTACCGCCGGTTCTGGTGGTGCTGTCGCCGCTGGTGCTGCTCGCCGTCCTGGCCGGTCTCGTCGCCTGCCGCGCCGCCGGGGCGAGCGCGACGCGCGCGCTGCGCGACACCGGGCGGCTGCTGTGGGCTCTGCCCGGCACCCGGTTCGAAATGGAGCAGGGCCGAACGGCCGTATCGGTAAGCGTCAGATGAGTCGAGGAGAAGAAGCGACAGTGAACGAGCAGCGCCGTCAGATCCTGGAGATGCTGGCCGAGGGCAAGATCACCGCGGATGAGGCCGAGCGGCTGATCGACGCCCTCGAACGGGAGCGGCCCGACGCGCCGCCCGGAACCACGCCCCGTCCGAAGACGCGGCCCAAGCACTTGCGTGTGGTGGTGGACTCCGCGGACGAGTCCGGCGGGGACGGGACGAGCCGGATCGACGTCCGGATCCCGTTGCAGCTGCTGCGCGCCGGGGTCAGGCTCACCAGCCTCATCCCCCCGCGAGCGCTCACGAAGGTCAACGCCGAGCTGGACAAGGCGGGGGTGCCGATCGACCTCGGCGAGCTGAAGCCGGAGCACCTCGAAGAGCTGGTCGAGCAGCTCGACGACGTCAGGGTCGACGTCGACGACGCGGAGTCCACGGTGCGGGTCTTCTGCGAGTGACACCACCCCCGGCGCCCGCGGCCCGTCCGGTTCACGAAACCGGGCCGGGCCGCCCGCGCCGGGGCGAGCACCGCCGTTCACCGGTTGACGAAAAGGAGGGCTCCATGCCCATATCTGTCATGCCCACATCCAAACAGGGCGGCGCCCGGCCGCCCGCCGCCGTCTCCGCCACCGGTCTGCGGAAGTCGTACGGCGACAAATCCGTCCTCGACGGCATCGATCTCGACATCCCGGCCGGGTCGGTGTTCGCGCTACTCGGTCCGAACGGCGCGGGCAAGACCACCGCCGTGAAGATCCTCTCCACCCTTGTCCGCGCCGACGGCGGCAGCGCCCGGATCGCGGGCCACGACCTGGCAGCCGAGCCCCGGGCCGTCCGCGCCGCGATCGGTGTCACCGGCCAGTTCTCCGCCGTCGACGGACTGATCACCGGCGAGGAGAACATGCTCCTCATGGCCGATCTGCACCATCTGTCGCGGCGGGACGGCCAGCGGATCACCGCGGAGTTACTGGAGCGGTTCGACCTCACCGAAGCGGCGAAGAAGCCCGCGCAGAGCTACTCCGGCGGGATGAAGCGGCGCCTCGACATCGCGATGACCCTCGTCGGCGCCCCGCGGATCATCTTCCTCGACGAGCCGACCACCGGCCTCGACCCGCGCAGCCGCCACACCATGTGGCAGATCATCCGCGAGCTGGTCTCCGGCGGTGTCACCGTCTTCCTCACCACCCAATACCTGGAGGAGGCCGATCAACTCGCCCACCGCATCGCCGTCCTGAACAACGGCCGGATCGCCGCCGAAGGCACCGCCGACGACCTCAAGAGGCGGATACCCGGCGGCCATATCCGGCTCCGCTTCACCGACCCGGCCGCGTACCGGCACGCTGCCGACACCCTGCGCGAGACCACCCGCGACGACGACGCCCTCGCCCTCCGGATCCCCAGCGACGGCAGCCAGCGCGAACTGCGGTCCGTACTCGACTGGCTGGACTCCACCGGGATCGAGGCCGACGAACTGACCGTCCACACCCCCGACCTCGACGACGTCTTCTTCGCCCTCACCGGCCCCGCCGTCCCGCACCAGCCCGAGGAGACCACCCGGTGAGCACGCTCCCCCTCGCCGTCCGCGACTCGTCCACGATGCTGCGGCGCAATCTGCTGCACATCAGGCGCTATCCGTCGATGACCCTGAACCTGCTGCTCACCCCGGTCATGATGCTGCTGCTCTTCGTCTACGTCTTCGGCGACACCCTGAGCGCCGGCATGAACGGCGGAGTCGCCGACCGCTCCGCCTACATCGCCTATCTCGTCCCCGGCCTGCTGCTGATGACCATCGGCAGCACCACGATCGGCACCGCCGTGTCCGTATCGATGGATATGACCCAGGGCATCGTCGCCCGTTTCCGCACCATGGCCGTCCACCGCGGCTCCGTCCTCGTCGGACATGTCGCCGGCAGCGTCCTCCAGGCGGTCCTGAGCACAGTCGTCGTCGGCGCCGTCGCCCTCGCCGTCGGCTTCCGCTCCACGGACGCCACCGCCATCGAGTGGTTGGCCGCCTTCGGGCTGGTCTCGCTCTTCGCCCTGGCGCTCACCTGGATCGCCGTCGGAATGGGCCTGGCAGGACCGAACCCGGAGGCCGCGGGCAACAACGCGATGCCACTGATCCTCCTGCCGCTGGTGTCGAGCGCCTTCATCCCCGCCGATACGATGCCGGGCTGGTTCCGGCCGATCGTCGAGTACCAGCCCTTCACCCCGGCCATCGAGACCCTGCGCGGCCTGCTCCTCGGCACCGGGATCGGCCACAACGGCTGGCTCGCCCTCGCCTGGTGCGTGGGTCTCACCGTCCTCGGCTACCTCTGGTCCGCATCCCTCTTCGACCGCGACCCGAGCTAGTCGGCGTCGGCCGCGCGGGCAAGGGCTCATCGGGACCCGGGCCGTACCCGGGTCCCGCGTACAGTGCCCGGACACCCGGCCCGGAGGAGAGACACATGCACGCGGCACCGGACAGCGCGGACAGCACGGACAGCACGGACAGCGCGCGGCTCGACGCATACGAGACCGCAGCCACCGGTCTCGCCCTGCTCGGCGACCGGCGGCTCGCCGAACTGCTGGAGACCGCCGCCCCGCTGGGCTCCGGCATCGGCGGCACCTCCGCGCTGCTGGACGTCGCCGGGACACCCGTCTTCGTCAAACGCGTCCCGCTCACCGACCGCGAGCGGGCGCCGGAGCACCGGCACTCCACCTCCGATGTCTTCGGACTGCCCGCGTACTGCCACTACGGCGTCGGCACCCCCGGATTCGGGGCCTGGCGCGAGCTGGCCGCGCACCGGATGACCACCAACTGGGTGCTCACCGGGGCGTACGACGGCTTTCCCCTCCTCTACCACTGGCGGGTACTGCCCGGCGCCGCACCGGCCCTTCCCGACGAACTCGCCGACGTCGAGGAGTCCGTGGCCTACTGGGGCGGCGGGCCGGAGATCCGCCGCCGTCTCGAAGAGCTGCGGGACGCCTCCGCGAGCCTCCTCCTCTTCCTGGAGTACATACCCACGACCCTGCACGACTGGCTCTCCGCGCGGATCGCGGCAGGACCCGCCGAGGCGGACACCGCCGTACGACAGGTCGAGGAGCAACTCGGCGCCGGAATCGCCCTGATGAACGATCGCGGACTGCTCCACTTCGACGGCCACTTCCAGAACGTCCTCACCGACGGCCGCCGCCTCTACTTCACCGACTTCGGCCTCGCGCTCTCCACCCGCTTCGACCTCTCCCCCGCCGAACACGACTTCGCCGCCCGCCACCACGCCCACGACCCGGCGTACACCCTGAGCTATCTGGTCAACTGGCTGATCACAGCCCTGTACGGGCATCGGAGGCCGGAGCGCGAGGCCCTGATCCGCGCCTGCGCGGCCGGGGCGGAGCCACCGCCGGGGCCCGCGGCGGCCCGCGCCGCGATCGTCCGCCACGCGCCGACCGCCGCCGTCGTCACGGACTTCTACGGCAGGCTCATGGACGAGAGCCGGCAGCTCCCGTACCCGGCGCAGGAGATCGACCGGGCACTCCTCCTCGGCCGGCGCTGACCACCCCTGACCGGCCGGCGCCGGACGGAAATCCGTTCGACGGCGGTCGGCGGGCTCCCCGATCATGCGTGCATGTCCCTACGAGAGACCCTCGCCCGTGCCGACGCCGATCTCGCCGCCGGACGTGTCCCCGTCGCCCGCCAGCGGCTGCGCGGACTGGTGTCGTCCTACCCCGCCGATCCGGCGCCGCGCCGACGGCTGGCCGAGGTGTACCGGCTGTACGGGGAGCCCGCCGAGGCGGGCCGCTGGATGTATCTCGAAGCGGACCGGGACCCGGCCGAGACCTCGGCCTTCGAGGAGCGGTACGGCGTCACCGGACGGCGGATGCGGGCGCTCGCCTGGCGCGGACCCGAATCGGACGCGCCCTCCGACTTCGCCCGCGACCAGCTCGCCACGGTACGTATCACCTGCTCGGAGGCGATCGGACGCCCCGTCGACTGGAGCGCGCCGCCGTCCCGTGCCGAGGAGTACGAGGTCGAGAGGGCGGCGGAGCGGTCTGCGGAGCGGGGAGAACGGCCGGGCGGTTGGATCGGCACGATCGGCGGGATCCTCGCGGCGATCGGCTGTCTGACGGCCGTCGCCGCCACCGTCACGATCTGGGTGATCGGGGTGATCGCCCTCTTCGACTGAACCGCAAGGCCCGCGGTGGGCTCTGCACAGGACCGCCGCCGTACGGTACGCCCGTGCCCCGGTGTACGCGTAGTACGCCGGGGCACGGGCGACGAAAAAACGGGAGCGGGAGCGGGCGTCAGCCCAGAGCCGACTTCACGGCGTCCGCCAGCCGCTCCGCGACCGCGCGCGCCTGCTCGATGTCGGCCGCCTCGACCATGACCCGTACCAGCGGCTCCGTACCGGAGGGCCGCAGCAGTACCCGGCCGGTCGTCCCCAGCTCGCGCTCCGCCTCGCCGACCGCGGCGGCCAGCTCGGCGGAGGTGTGGACCCGGGACTTGTCGACGTCCGGGACATTGATCAGGATCTGCGGCAGGCGCTCCATGACACCCGCCAGGTCGGCCAGCGACCGGCCCGTCGCCGCGACCCGGGCCGCGAGCATCAACCCGGTGAGGGTGCCGTCGCCGGTCGTCGCGTGGTCGAGGACGATCACATGGCCGGACTGCTCGCCGCCGAGCGCGTACCCGTGCTCCTTCATGGACTCCAGAACGTAGCGGTCACCGACCGCCGTCTGGACCAGTTCGAGGCCCTCGCGCTCCATCGCCAGCTTGAAGCCGAGGTTCGACATCACGGTCGCCACGACCGTGTCGCCGCGCAGGGTGCCCGCCTCGCGCATCGCCAGCGCCAGGACCGCGAGGATCTGGTCGCCGTCGATCTCCTCGCCCGCCGCGTCGACGGCCAGGCAGCGGTCGGCATCGCCGTCGTGGGCGATACCGAAGTCCGCGCCGTGCTCCACGACCGCGGCCCGCAGCTGCCCCAGATGGGTGGAGCCGCAGCCGTCGTTGATGTTCAGACCGTCCGGCGCCGCGCCGATCGTGACGACCTCGGCACCCGCCCGGGCGAACGCCTCCGGGGAGACCCGGGCCGCCGCGCCGTGCGCCTCGTCGAGGACGACCTTCAGCCCGTCGAGCCGGTTCGGCAGTACGGCCACCAGATGGGCGACGTACTTGTCGAAGCCCTCGTCGTAGTCGGTGACCCGGCCGACGCCCGCACCGGTGGGCCGGTCCCACGGCGCGCCGGTGCGGTGCTGCTCGTACACCGTCTCGATCCGGTTCTCCAGATCGTCGGCGAGCTTGTGGCCGCCGCGGGCGAAGAACTTGATGCCGTTGTCGGGCATGGCGTTGTGGCTGGCGGAGAGCATCACCCCGAGGTCGGCGCCGAGCGACCCGGTCAGATAGGCCACCGCGGGGGTGGGCAGTACACCCACCCGCAGTACGTCCACACCGGCACTGGCGAGCCCGGCGACCACGGCCGCCTCCAGGAACTCACCCGAGGCACGGGGGTCCCGCCCGACCACGGCGGTCGGCCGGTGTCCCTCGAAGGTGCCCGCCTCGGCGAGCACATGCGCCGCCGCCACCGACAGACCGAGCGCGAGCTCGGCCGTCAGATCCGCGTTGGCGACACCGCGCACACCGTCCGTGCCGAAGAGTCGTCCCACAACCGTCCTCCGAAAGTGCCTCGTGAGCCTTGCTCCGCGATTCAAAACAACGGGCCCGGCCGGGCCCTCCGCTCCGCCGGGACGGGCGGACGCCTTTGGTCAGCTTCGTACAGCTTCGTACAGCTGTGCAAAACGTACGCCCCGGTGGCACGAACAGTGCCGCCGGGGCGTACGGATGAACAGACCGAGCAGGCGTGATTAACGCTTGCTGTACTGCGGGGCCTTACGGGCCTTCTTGAGACCGGCCTTCTTGCGCTCGACCGCACGGTCGTCGCGGCTCAGGAAGCCCGCCTTCTTCAGCGCGCCGCGGTTGTTGTCCACGTCCGCCTCGTTCAGCGCGCGGGCCACGCCCAGGCGCAGGGCGCCGGCCTGGCCGGAGACGCCGCCACCCGAGATGCGGGCGATGACGTCGTAGCGGTTGTCGAGCTCGAGCACCTTGAAGGGCTCGTTCACTTCCTGCTGGTGCACCTTGTTCGGGAAGTAGTCCTCAAGGGTGCGCCCGTTGATCTTCCACTTGCCGGTGCCCGGAACGATCCGGACGCGGGCGATGGCGTTCTTACGACGGCCCAGGCCCGCGGCGGGCTGCGGCTCGCCGAAGCGGGACGCCAGCGACTCGGAGGTGTACTCGCCCTCCAGGGGCGCCTCCGACTCGAAGGTGGTGACCTCCTCGTAGGTCTCTTCGACCTCGACGGGGGTTTCAGCGGTGGTCTCGGCCACGATGCTCCTCAGATTCTTTTCGTCTTAGGGGGTGTGGCCGGACTTACTGCGCGACCTGGGTGATCTCGAACGGAACCGGCTGCTGCGCAGCGTGCGGGTGGTTCTCGCCCGCGTAGACCTTCAGCTTCGAGAGCATCTGACGGCCCAGGGTGTTCTTGGGGAGCATGCCCTTGATGGCCTTCTCCACGGCCTTCTCGGGGCTCTTCGCCATCAGCTCGTCGTAGCGGATGGAGCGCAGACCACCCGGGTAACCGGAGTGACGGTACGCCATCTTCTGGGTCCGCTTGTTGCCGGACAGGTGCACCTTGTCCGCGTTGACGATGATGACGAAGTCACCGGCGTCGACGTGGGGCGCGTAGATCGGCTTGTGCTTGCCCCGGAGGAGTGTGGCGGCGGTGGTGGCCAGACGGCCCAGGACAATGTCCTGCGCGTCGATGATGTGCCACTGGCGCGTCACATCGCCGGGCTTGGGGCTGTACGTACGCACGGTCGTAGCCTTCGCTTCTTCAGTGAGTGGGTCTTCCCCCGTCCGCGAGGACACGGGAAGAAGGTCCTGACAAGGCCACCCGAACGATCACGACAGCCGTGACAGCACGCCGGGGACGCAACCCGTGTGCCTGCCGCTGGTCATCGGCCCGGTGGACCGGCGTAAGGGCCCCTCACGTGAGATGGAGCAAGCCAATACGCATAACGAAGCAGAAGCTTACCCGGCCCCCTTCGCACGGGTCAAAGTCGCACCCCGTCGCCCTCCGAAAACGGACAGCGACGGCCGGGGGCCGGGGCCGGAAGAACGGCCGGAAATCATCGGTCGGAGCCCGATCCGCTCACCCGCAGCAGGGAGCCGGGATCCGGGATCCGAGGGGCGACGGCGCCCGTGACGGGCCGAAGGGCCCCGTACGACGAAAGTCTCCCACGCCGTCCACTTCCGGCGCCCGCGCGCGGCCCCGCCGACGCCTACCGTCCCGGTCATGCAGCAGCTGACCGAGTTCCTCGTGACCCAGAAGATCACCCCGATGGTCAACCAGTACCGGATCACCGCCGCCGCCGACGGGCGCCCCGAAGAGCCCGTGATCGCCTTCGCCCAGCAGAAGCCGGTCTACCGTGCCCGCCGTACCCGCCGCTCGTCCCAGACCGGCCCGTCGGTCTCCCGGACCACCCCGTCCGCCCCGAAGACCAGATACCGGTCGAAGGAGCGGGCGAACCACCGGTCGTGGGTGACGGCCAGCACCGTCCCCTCGTACGCCTCCAGGCCGTCCTGAAGGGCCTGCGCCGACTCCAGGTCCAGGTTGTCCGTCGGCTCGTCCAGCAGCAGCGCCGTCGTGCCCGCCAGCTCCAGCAGCAGGATCTGGAAGCGCGCCTGCTGCCCGCCGGAGAGCCGGTCGAACGGCAGGTCGCCCTGCCGCTCCAGCTCGTACCGCCGCAGAACGGACATCGCGCCGCCCCGGTCCCGGGCGAACTCCGTCCACAGGATGTCGACCAGGGGCCGCCCGATCAGCTCCGGATGGGCATGGGTCTGCGCGAAGTGGCCGGGCACCACCCGGGCGCCGAGCTTCCACAGACCCGTGTGCTCCACCGTGCCCTCCCCCGCCAGCAGCCGCAGGAAGTGCGACTTCCCGGAGCCGTTGGAGCCCAGCACGGCCACCCGCTCGCCGTAGAAGACCTCCAGGTCGAAGGGCTTCATCAGCCCGGTCAGCTCCAGCCGCTCGCAGGTCAGCGCCCGGACCCCGGTCCGTCCTCCGACCAGCCGCATCCGGATCTCCTGCTGCCGCGGCGGCTCCGGCGGCGGCCCGGCCTCCTCGAACTTCCGGAACCGGGTCTTCGCCGCCTGGTACCGCGACGCCATCTCGTCGCTCCGCGCCGCGTACTGCTGGAGGTCCAGGACCAGCTTCTTCAGCCGCGCCCGCTGCTCGTCCCAGCGCCGCCGCAGCTCCTCGAACCGCTCGAAGCGCTCCGTCCGCGCCTGGTGGTAGGTGTCGAAGCCGCCGCCGTGCACCCAGACGTCCGACCCGGCGGGGCTGGGCTCCACACTGACGATCTTCTCCGCCGCCCGGGACAGCAGCTCACGGTCGTGGGAGACGAAGAGGACCGTCTTACGGGTCTCCTTCAGCCGCTCCTCCAGCCAGCGCTTCCCGGGGACGTCCAGATAGTTGTCCGGTTCGTCGAGGAGCAGCACCTCGTCCGGGCCGCGCAGCAGCGCCTCCAGCGCCAGCCGCTTCTGCTCGCCGCCGCTCAGCGTCTTCAGATCCCGGAACTGGGCCCGCTCGTACGGCACGCCCAGCGCCGCCGTCGTACACATGTCCCAGAGCGTCTCGGACTCGTACCCGCGTGCCTCCGCCCAGTCGCTGAGCGCCTGGGCGTACCGCATCTGGGCGGCCTCGTCGTCCACGGTCATGATCAGGTGCTCGGCCTCGTCGACCGCCCGGGCCGCCTCCCGGATCCGCGCGGGGGCCACGGACACCAGCAGGTCACGGACCGTACGGTCGTCCCGTACGGAGCCGATGAACTGGCGCATCACCCCGAGCCCGCCGCTGACGGAGACCGAGCCGCCGTGCGGCTGGAGCTCCCCCGCCAGCAGCCGCATCAAGGTCGTCTTGCCCGCGCCGTTGGCCCCCACCAGGGCCACCACCGCGCCGTCCCCGACCCGGAACGAGGCGTCGGCCAGCAGCACCCGCCCATCGGGAAGGTAGTACTCCAGATGCGCGGCTTCGAGATGTCCCATCCTTCGATGATGAGGCCCGATACCCCCTTCGCCCAACCGGTTTAGGATGCGCGACATGAGCTTCGGTCAGGGGGGGCCTCCGTGGGGGGCCGGCGAAGGACAGCAGAATCAGGACCCGAACCAGAACCGGCCCGCCCCGTGGCAGGGCGGGACACCGTACGGCTCCGGGCCCCAGGGCCACGATCCGTACGGCAACCGTGCCCAGGGCCCGGACGGCGGGCCCTTCGGCCAGGGCGGCGGGCCCGGCACCCCGGACTGGGCCGCGCTGGCCGACGCCTCCGCGTCCCGCGCCCGCCGGCGGCGCCGGCTGATGATCGGCGGCGGGGCGCTGGCGACCGTCGCGATCGCCGCGCTCGTGGCGACCGCGATCGTCACGTCGAACAACGGTTCCAAGGGTGCCGACCGGGCCGACGGCAAGGAGAGCGCCACCTCCGGGCCGACCGAGCCCGGACCCTCGTTCTCGTCGGTCGCCCCGCCGCCCCCGCCGAACCCCAACGACTTCATCGCCGACGAGAAGAAGGACAAGGCGCCCCTGACGCTCGACGGCCTCTTCCCCGGGACGACGATCACCGCCGAGGGCCGTACCTACACCGAGGCGGCCAACCACCGGACCGCGAACTGCGCCTCCGTCGCCCAGCGCGGCCTCGTGGGCGCCCTGCGGAGCAACAACTGCGACCAGGTGTTCCGGGCCACGTATCAGCAGGACGGTCTCGCGGTCACCGTCGGTATCGCGGTCTTCGGCACCACGGCGGAGGCCCGGCGGGCCAAGGAGACCATGAAGAACATCGCGCCCCTGGCCGGGAAGGGCGTCGGCTCCTTCTGCCAGGGCGGCCGGCGGATCTGTCTCTTCACCTCGAACCAGGTCGGCCGGTACGCGTACTACACCGCGACCGGCTACACCGGTACGAAGAACGTCACCACCGGCGACACCCGGGCCTACCGCATGAACAACGACGTCGCGGACTTCGTCTTCCGGCAGATCGCGGCCCGGGGCACCGCCCAGGCGTCAGCAGCAGTCGGCGGGCCCGGGAACTGATCCGGCGCCCCCGGCCGGCGGCAGGGTCCGCCGGTTGCGGGCCTCCCGGCTGCGGGCCGCCAGCAGCTCGTCGGCCGGATAGCCGACCTCCTCCAGGGTGAGCCCGTGCGGCCGTACGACATGGACGGCGGAGTCCCGGACGCCCGCGGCCAGGACCCGCGCGGGCCACTCCACCGGCCGGTGCCCGTCGCCGACGAAGACCAGCGCGCCCACGAGGGAGCGGACCATGTTGTGGCAGAAGGCGTCGGCCCGCACGGTCGCCGTGACGATCCCCGAAGCGTCCCGCTCCCACTCCAGCCGCTGGAGGGTGCGGATGGTGGTCGCGCCCTCGCGCCGCTTGCAGTACGCGGCGAAGTCGTGCTCCCCGAGCAGCCCCCGGGACGCCTCGTTCATCGCCGCCACGTCGAGCGGCCAGTCGTGCCACAGGACGTGCCCGCGCAGCAGCGGGTCCACCCCGCCCGGGTGGTCGGAGATCCGGTAGGCGTACCGCCGCCAGACCGCCGAGAACCGCGCGTCGAAGCCCGCGGGGGCCTCATCGGCACGCCAGATCCGCACATCGCGCGAGAGCCGCCCGGCGAGCCGCTTCAGCAGCTTCTCCCGGTGCTCGGCCCACACCGCGGCGGGCAGGTCCACATGGGCGACCTGGCCGCGGGCGTGCACCCCGGCGTCGGTCCGGCCCGCGACGGTCAGCTCGTACGTCACCGGGGACCTGGTCACCGTACGCAGCGCGTCCTCGATCTCGCCCTGGACGGTCCGGCGGCCCGCGGCCTGCTTGGCCCAGCCGGAGAAGGCGGTCCCGTCGTACGACAGATCGAGCCGTACCCGCACCAGACCGGGCGGGACGCCGTAGCCGTCATCAGTCACGTGAAGATCCTCGTCTCTGCGGGGGTCGGCAGCGGGGGTCGGCAAACGGGACGGGCCCGCTCCCCCGAGGGGGAACGGGCCCGTCCACCAGCCGTGGGAACGCGATCGGCGGAACCGATCAGGCGTCCTTGGACTCCTTGGACTCCTCGACGGCCTCGGCGGCCGGCTTGGCGTCCTCGACCGGAGCGGCGTCCTCGGCCTCGGCGGACTCCTTCTTCAGGGCGTCCTCCTTCACCGCGCGCTTGGTCGCGGCCTCGGCCTCGTCCACGGTCGCCTTCTTGGCGATCTCGCCCTCGACGAGCTCGATCACGGCCATCTTGGCGTTGTCACCGCGACGGTTGCCGACCTTGGTGATCCGGGTGTAGCCACCCGGGCGCTCGGCGTAGCGCGGGGCGATCTCGGTGAAGAGCGTGTGGACGATGCCCTTGTCCGTGATCGTCTGAAGAACCAGGCGACGGTTGTGGATGTCGCCCTTCTTCGCCTTGGTGATCAGCCGCTCGGCGACCGGACGAAGGCGGCGGGCCTTGGCCTCGGTCGTGGTGATCCGGCCGTGCTCGAACAGCGCCTTCGCGAGGTTCGCGAGGAGCAGCCGCTCGTGCGCTGCGCTGCCGCCCAGACGGGCGCCCTTGGCGGGCTTCGGCATGGTGTTTCTCCTTGTGTCTGCACCGGCCGTATCAGGTACCGATGTCAGGGCCCCGCAGGCGGCCGCCTGCGGGCAGATGGTGCGCCCCGGTCAGGGGCGCGGGTAACCGCGCGATCAACCACTGCGAACGCGCGGTCCCTCACCGGGCGGCGGGCCCACGGTCTCCCGTGAAGGACCCGCGCCCGGCGAGACGGCTCAGTACTGCTCGGTCTCCACGAACCCGGCGTCCGCGTCGTCGTCCGCCCCGAAGGCGTCCGCGGCGGCGGTCGGGTCGAATCCGGGCGGGCTGTCCTTGAGCGCGAGGCCCATGCCGGCCAGCTTCGCCTTGACCTCGTCGATCGACTTCGCGCCGAAGTTGCGGATGTCGAGCAGGTCCGCCTCGGAGCGGGCCACCAGCTCGCCCACCGAGTGGATGCCCTCGCGCTTGAGGCAGTTGTAGGAGCGGACCGTCAGCTCCAGCTCCTCGATCGGCAGGGCCAGGTCCGCGGCGAGCGCGGCGTCCGTCGGGGACGGACCCATGTCGATGCCCTCGGCGTCGATGTTCAGCTCGCGGGCGAGACCGAACAGCTCGACCAGGGTCTTGCCGGCGGAGGCCATGGCGTCACGCGGACGCATCGCCTGCTTGGTCTCGACGTCGACGATCAGCTTGTCGAAGTCGGTGCGCTGCTCGACTCGGGTGGCCTCGACCTTGTACGTGACCTTCAGCACCGGCGAGTAGATGGAGTCGACCGGGATCCGGCCGATCTCCTGGCCCACCTGCTTGTTCTGCACGGCGGAGACATAGCCGCGGCCGCGCTCGACCGTCAGCTCCATCTCCAGCTTGCCCTTGCCGTTGAGCGTGGCGAGGACGAGGTCGGGGTTGTGGACCTCGACACCGGCCGGGGGCGCGATGTCGGCGGCGGTGACCAGACCCGGGCCCTGCTTGCGCAGGTACATCACGACCGGCTCGTCGTGCTCACTGGAGACGACGAGCTGCTTGATGTTGAGGATCAGGTCGGTGACGTCCTCCTTGACGCCCGGCACGGTGGTGAACTCGTGCAGGACCCCGTCGACCCGGATGGACGTGACGGCCGCGCCCGGGATCGAGGAGAGGAGGGTACGGCGGAGGGAGTTGCCGAGGGTGTAGCCGAAGCCCGGCTCCAGCGGCTCGATCACGAACCGGGAGCGGTACTCGTCGACGACCTCTTCGGTCAGCGAGGGACGCTGAGCGATCAGCATGTGGATCGTTCCTTCATTCGGGGGCACCCACTATTTGACGCCCACAAGGTGTTGCCTAAAACAGGGTACGGGCGGTACGGCCCCAACGGGGACGTACCGCCCGGTCGCGACGGACGGAGGCGAGTCCGTACCGTCGCGACAAGCCACTCGAAGCGGCCGGCGAAACCGGCCACCCGAAGCGCGCAGCGTCAGACGCGGCGGCGCTTCGGCGGACGGCAGCCGTTGTGCGGGGTGGGGGTGACGTCCTGGATCGAGCCGACCTCGAGGCCGGTGGCCTGGAGGGAGCGGATCGCGGTCTCACGGCCGGAGCCGGGACCCTTGACGAAGACGTCGACCTTGCGCATGCCGTGCTCCTGCGCGCGGCGGGCGGCCGACTCGGCGGCCATCTGCGCGGCGAACGGAGTGGACTTGCGCGAGCCCTTGAAGCCGACGTGGCCGGCGGAGGCCCAGGAGATCACGTTGCCCGAGGGGTCCGTGATCGAGACGATCGTGTTGTTGAACGTGCTCTTGATGTGCGCGTGGCCGTGAGCGACGTTCTTCTTTTCCTTGCGGCGCACCTTCTTGGCAGCGCCCTGACGTCCCTTGGGGGGCATCTAATAACTCCTACGGGAGGTGGTCGGTCCTACAGCGAAGACCGCTGATGAGCGTCCGCTGAGGACTACTTCTTGCCCGGCTTCTTCTTACCGGCGATGGCGCGACGCGGACCCTTGCGGGTACGGGCGTTCGTGCTGGTGCGCTGGCCGTGGACCGGCAGACCGCGGCGGTGACGCAGACCCTGGTAGCAGCCGATCTCGACCTTGCGGCGGATGTCGGCCTGGATCTCGCGGCGGAGGTCACCCTCGGTCTTGAGGTTGCTGTCCACGTACTCGCGGATCTTGACCAGGTCTTCCTCGGCCAGGTCACGAACGCGGGTGTTCGGGTTCACACCGGTGGCGGCGAGGGTCTCCTGCGCCAGGGTGCGGCCGATCCCGAAAACGTAAGTGAGTGCGATCTCCACACGCTTTTCACGCGGGATGTCGACACCGGAAACGCGTGCCATTCAATGGCTCCTGTGTACTCGGGGGTCTTCCACAGAGCCGCTCCCGGCCGCCGACCATCCGAATCGGATGGTGGTACGTCCGGGTCCCCGGCCCCCGCCGGAGGTGTCGCCGACCCTGACGGGCTGGGCGGACTCTGCGTATGAACGATGTTTTGCTCGCGTCGCGCGAAGTACTGCGATGTGCTGGTCGGCGTACGTCAGCCCTGGCGCTGCTTGTGGCGCAGGTTGTCGCAAATGACCATGACCCGACCATGACGGCGGATCACCTTGCACTTGTCGCAGATCTTCTTGACGCTCGGCTTGACCTTCATGGGATGTCAGGTTCTCCGGGTCAGTGCCACCGTCCCGCACGAGGCGGTCGGGGACAAGATCTACTTGTAGCGGTAGACGATCCGGCCACGCGTCAGGTCGTACGGAGACAGCTCCACCACGACCCGGTCGTCCGGAAGGATTCGGATGTAGTGCATCCGCATCTTGCCGGAGATGTGCGCGAGGACCTTGTGACCGTTCTGAAGCTCCACCTTGAACATGGCGTTCGGGAGGGACTCGATCACGGTGCCCTCGATTTCGATGGCACCTTGCTTCTTGGCCACGCTTCGCCCTTCGAATCGGCTACCTTGATCGGCTCCCCACCCCTCCGCGAGACCGCGCGCACGCGGGCAGACGGGTACACGAGAGCCGACGCATCAGTCTACGTCAGGCCATCCGAAAAGACGAATCCACCGAGTTTGCCCAGTCGACAAGATCTTTACGCACCGGCCGGACCCCGCTCCCCCGGACGGGGGCGCTCCGCCGCCCGCTCCGGGGGCGCCGGTCCATCAGGAGCCCAGCGGGTCGGGCGCCGCGGTGATACCCAGCTCGGCCAGCTTGGCCCGGCCGCAGTCCGGGGAGGTCAGCACCAGCGGACCGGCCTCGGTGAGGGCGACCGAGTGCTCCCAGTGGGAGGACCAGGTGCCGTCGGTGGTGATCACGGTCCACTCGTCGGCCAGGACCTCGGTCTTCGGGGTGCCGAGGGAGACCATCGGCTCGATCGCCAGACAGAAGCCGGGCACCAGCCGGGGGCCCTTGCCGCGCTTGCGGGAGACGTAGTTCAGCAGATGGGGCTCCATGTGCATCGCGGTCCCGATGCCGTGGCCGCCGTAGTCCTCGATGATCCCGTAACGTCCGCCGCCGGGCTTGGGCTGGCGGCGGATATAGGTCTCGATGGCCCGGGAGACGTCCACCAGCCGGCTGCCCGCCTTCATGGCGGCGATCCCGGCCCACATGGACTCCTCCGTCACCCGCGACAGCTCCACCAGCTCCGGAGCGTGACCGGTGCCCACGAAGGCGGTGTACGCGGCGTCCCCGTGCCAGCCGTCGACGATGGCGCCGGCGTCGATGGAGATGATGTCGCCGTCCTTGAGGACGGTCTTGTCGTCCGGGATGCCGTGGACGACCACCTCGTTGACCGAGGTGCAGATGGTCGCGGGGAACCCGCCGTACCCCAGGAAGTTCGACTTCGCGCCGTGATCGGCGATCGCCTTACGGGCGACCTCGTCGAGGTCCCGGGTGGTGGCGCCGGGGACGGCGGCCTCCCGGGTGGCCGCGTGGACGGCGGCGACGACCAGCCCCGCCTCGCGCATCTTCGCGATCTGCTCCGGGGTCTTGATCTGCACCATGCCCGTGTCCTTGCCTCTCACCGGTGTCGTCCGCGCCCGTCCGCCGCGCGCCCGTTCCCCGGGCCGCCCGGACGCGCGGGGGCTCTCGCTCAACAGTACGGCCGCGGCGTCCACCGGACACCGCGGCCGTTCGGCGTCGTACGCCGTACCGCCCTCTCGGACGGGTCAGTCCTTCTTGCCCAGCGCTTCCATCGCCCGTCCGGTCACCTCGGTGACCGGGCCGAGCGCCGAGATCGTCACTACGAGGCCCTGACCCCGGTAGTAGTCGATGATCGGCTCGGTCTGGGTGTGGTAGACCTCCAGGCGCTTGCGGACGGTCTCCTCGGAGTCGTCGTCGCGCTGGTAGAGGTCGCCGCCGCAGGTGTCGCAGACGCCCGCCTCCTTCGGCGGGTGGTACGACACATGGAAGACGTGGCTGGAGTCGTTCCGGCAGATCCGCCGGCCGGCGATCCGCTTGACCACCTCGTCCTCGGGGACCTCCAGGTCCAGTACCGCGTCGAGGGTCATGCCCTCGGACTTCAGCATCGCGTCGAGGGCCTCGGCCTGGGACACATTGCGCGGGAAGCCGTCGAGCAGGAAGCCGTTCCCGGCGTCCGGACGGCCCATGCGGTCCTTGGCCATACCGATGGTGACCTCGTCGGGCACCAGATCTCCCGCGTCCATGTAGGACTTCGCCCGGCGCCCGAGTTCGGTGCCCTGGCTGATGTTGGCGCGGAAGAGGTCGCCCGTGGAGATGTGCGGGATCGACAGGTTCTCGGCAAGGTACGCAGCCTGCGTTCCCTTGCCGGCCCCGGGAGGTCCGACGAGGACGATTCGCATCAGCGGAGGAACCCTTCGTAATTGCGCTGCTGGAGCTGGCTCTCGATCTGCTTCACGGTCTCCAGACCCACACCCACGATGATGAGGATGCTCGTCCCGCCGAACGGGAAGTTCTGGTTCGCGCCTCCGAAGCCCGCCAACGCCATCGTCGGGACAAGAGCAATCAGACCCAGGTACAGCGAGCCCGGCCAAGTGATCCTGTTGAGCACGTAGCTCAGGTACTCGGCAGTAGGTCGACCAGCCCGGATACCCGGGATGAAACCACCATACTTCTTCATGTTGTCCGCTACGTCCTCGGGGTTGAACGAGATGGCGACGTAGAAGAAGGCGAAGAAGACGATCAACAGGAAATACGTGATGATGTAGTACGGATGGTCGCCCTTGACCAGGTGGTTCTCGATCCACGTCTTCCAGGAGGAGGTACCGCTGGAGAACTGTGCGATCAGCGCCGGGATGTAGAGCAGCGACGAGGCGAAGATAACCGGGATGACACCGGCCTGGTTCACCTTGAGCGGGATGTACGTCGAGGTTCCGCCGTACGAACGGCGTCCGATCATCCGCTTGGCGTACTGCACCGGGATGCGGCGCTGGGCCTGTTCGACGAAGACGACCAGGGCCACCATCACGAAGCCGATGAGGATGACGGTGCCGAACTCGATCCAGCCGTCGGCGAGCTTGCCGCTCTCCTTGATGGCCCAGAGGGAGCCGAGGAAGCCGGCCGCGATCGAGATGAACATCAGGATGGACATGCCGTTGCCGATACCGCGGTCGGTGATCAGCTCACCGAGCCACATCACGGCGGCGGTACCCGCGGTCATGGTGAGGACCATGACGACGGTGGCGTAGATCGACTTGTCGGGGACGATCTCCGTACCGACGGAACATCCCTGGAACAGCATGCCGTTACGGGCGGTCGCCACCAGGCCGGTGCCCTGGAGCACGGCGAGGGCCACCGTCAGATACCGGGTGTACTGGGTGATCTTCGCGGTACCGGACTGGCCCTCCTTCTTGAGGGCTTCCAGACGCGGGATCACCACGGTGAGCAGCTGGAGAATGATGCTCGCCGTGATGTACGGCATGATGCCGAGGGCGAAGACGGTGATCTGCAGCAGCGCACCACCGCTGAGCATGTTCACCAGGCCGAACAGGCTGTTGTTGCTCTCGGCCGCCTGGTTCACACAGGTCTGAACGTTCTGGTAGTCGACGCCCGGTACGGGGACGTGCGATCCGAGCCGGAACAGAATGATGATGCCGAGCGTGAAGAGCAGCTTCTTGCGCAGGTCGGGCGTCTTGAACGCTCGGGCGAACGCGGTGAGCACGGTGCCTCCTGCGACCCCCGCGCTACTGCGTCAAGGGTGACGGTCTTGAGGATCGACGGATAGTTGTCAGCTAACTAACAGCAAAACGCCCGGCCGGGTTCCCGGTGAGGAGCCGACCGTTCGGGATTGTTCACAGCAGTGTGACGCCGCCACCTTACCGGCGAGGGTGCCACCCGTGGAACGACCAACCGGGGATGCCCCTTTTGGGAGGCATCCCCGGTCGATGATTTCAGCTTTCAGCCACTGAACAGGTCTCAGACCAGTTCGGTGACGGAACCGCCCGCCGCGGTGATCTTCTCCTTGGCGGACTCGGAGACGGCGTCGACCGTCACCGTGAGCGCCACGGAGATCTCGCCCTGGCCGAGCACCTTGACGAGGTGGTTCTTGCGAACGGCACCCTTGGCGACCAGACCGGCCACCGTGACCTCTCCACCCTCGGGGTAGAGCGCGGCCAGCTTGTCGAGGTTCACGACCTGGTACTCGGTACGGAACGGGTTCTTGAAGCCCTTGAGCTTCGGGAGACGCATGTGGAGGGGCATCTGCCCGCCCTCGAAGCGCTCCGGAACCTGGTAGCGGGCCTTGGTGCCCTTGGTACCACGACCAGCCGTCTTACCCTTCGACGCCTCACCACGACCGACACGGGTCTTCGCGGTCTTGGCGCCGGGGGCGGGACGGAGGTTGTGGACCTTCAGCGGCTTCTGCTCCGCCATATCAGTCGACCTCCTCGACCGTCACGAGGTGGCGGACGGTGTGCACCATGCCGCGGAACTCGGGGCGGTCCTCCTTGACAACCACGTCGTTGAGCTTCTTCAGCCCGAGCGAGCGCAGGGTGTCGCGGTGGTTCTGCTTGCTGCCGATGTACGACTTCTTCTGCGTGATCTTGAGGCGGGCCATTACGCACCCGCTCCCGCACGCGCACGCAGCAGAGCCGCGGGGGCGACGTCCTCGAGGGGCAGACCGCGGCGGGCCGCGATCTCCTCGGGACGCTGCAGGCCCTTGAGGGCCGCCACGGTCGCGTGCACGATGTTGATCGCGTTGTCGGAGCCGAGCGACTTCGACAGGATGTCGTGAACGCCGGCGCACTCCAGGACGGCGCGCACCGGGCCACCGGCGATAACACCGGTACCGGGGGAAGCGGGCTTCAGCAGGACGACGCCCGCGGCCTTCTCACCCTGGATGGGGTGCGGGATGGTGCCCTGGATGCGGGGGACCTTGAAGAAGTGCTTCTTGGCCTCCTCAACACCCTTGGCGATGGCGGCCGGCACCTCCTTGGCCTTGCCGTAACCGACACCGACGGTGCCGTCACCATCGCCCACCACGACCAGCGCGGTGAAGCTGAAGCGACGACCACCCTTCACAACCTTGGCGACGCGGTTGATCGCGACAACGCGCTCAACGTACGCGGTCTTCTCGGCGGCGGCTGCGCCGCCGTCACGGCCCTTCCGGTCCCGCCGCTCGCCGCCACCGGCACCGCTTCCGCGGCGCTGGGGTCCAGCCATTGGATTTACCTCTCTCTGTTACGTCCGTTAGTCCCGGAACCGGGGCTTAGAACTTCAGCCCGGCTTCGCGGGCGGCGTCAGCCAGAGCGGCAATGCGCCCGGCGTACCTGTTGCCACCACGGTCGAACACGACGGCCTCGACGCCGGCGGCCTTGGCGCGCTCGGCGACCAGGGCACCGACCTGCTTGGCCTGGGCGCTCTTGTCGCCCTCGCCACCGCGGATCGAGGTGTCCAGGGTCGACGCCGACGCGAGCGTGTGGCCCGCGATGTCGTCGATGACCTGGGCCACGATGTTGCGGTTGGAACGCGTCACGACCAGGCGCGGACGCTCCGGAGTACCGGAGACGTTCTTGCGGACGCGGATGTGGCGTCGCTTGATGGCGGCGCGCTTGTACGCGTCGCCCTTAGCAATCTTGACACCGTATGCCATGGCTTACTTACCCGCCTTTCCGACCTTGCGGCGGATGACCTCGCCCGCGTACTTGACGCCCTTGGCCTTGTACGGGTCGGGCTTCCGCAGCTTGCGGATGTTCGCGGCGACCTCGCCGACCTTCTGCTTGTCGATGCCCTCGACCGAGAACTTGGTCGGCGACTCGACCTTGAAGGAGATCCCCTCGGGGGCCTCCACCAGGATCGAGTGGCTGTAGCCGAGCTGGAACTCCAGGTTGGAGCCCTTCGCGGCCACGCGGTAACCGACACCGCTGATCTCGAGCGCCTTCGTGTATCCCTGGGTCACACCGGTGATCATGTTCGCCACCAGCGTGCGGGACAGGCCGTGGAGGGCCTTGTTCTGACGCTCGTCGTTCGGACGGGTGACGGACAGTACGCCGTCTTCGCCCTTGGCGATCTCGATAGGCGCCGCGACGGTGTGCGTGAGAGAGCCCTTGGGACCCTTCACGGCGACCGTGCGGCCCTCGATGGTGACGTCCACACCGGCGGGAACCTGGATGGGGAGCTTGCCGATACGCGACATTGCTATTCCTCCGTTCCCGAACTACCAGACGTAGGCGAGGACTTCCCCACCCACGCCCTTCTTCTGCGCCTGCTGGCCGGTCAGGAGGCCGTGCGACGTGGAGATGATCGCCACGCCGAGGCCACCGAGAACCTTGGGCAGGTTGGTGGACTTCGCGTACACCCGGAGACCCGGCTTCGAGATCCGCTTGATGCCCGCGATGGAGCGCTCACGGTTCGGGCCGAACTTGAGCTCCAGGACGAGGTTCTTGCCGACCTCGGCGTCCTCGACCTTCCAGCCCGTGATGAAGCCCTCCTGCTGGAGGATCTCCGCGATGTGCGACTTGATCTTGCTGTGCGGCATGGTCACGGAGTCGTGGTACGCCGAGTTCGCGTTCCGCAGACGCGTCAGCATGTCTGCGATGGGATCAGTCATGGTCATGAATTGGCCTTCGGCCTCTCTCGCCGGGGTTTCCTGTATGCGCCATCCCTCTCCCCACACAGGGGCGGGACGGGTGCGGCGCGGGGACCTACGGCGTAGTAAGTCGTACGGGCGACGGGCGCCCAACCCTCCCAGCCTACGCCATGGAGGGCCGGGCTCCCGCCAGCCCTTTGCTTACCGAGAGACTCCGGTCGTTCCCGAAAAGGGGAACTACCAGGAGCTCTTGGTCACGCCCGGCAGCTCGCCGCGGTGAGCCATCTCACGAAGGCACACACGGCAGAGGCCGAACTTGCGGTACACGGAGTGCGGACGGCCACAGCGCTGGCAGCGGGTGTACGCGCGCACACCGAACTTGGGCTTGCGGGCGGCCTTGGCAATAAGAGCCTTCTTCGCCATCTCGCTTACGCCTCCTTGAAGGGGAAGCCGAGGTGACGAAGGAGGGCGCGGCCCTCGTCGTCGTTGGTCGCCGTGGTGACCACGGTGATGTCCATACCCCGGACGCGGTCGATCTTGTCCTGGTCGATCTCGTGGAACATGACCTGCTCCGTGAGACCGAAGGTGTAGTTGCCACGGCCGTCGAACTGCTTCGGCGACAGGCCGCGGAAGTCGCGGATGCGCGGAAGCGCCAGCGACAGGGTGCGGTCCAGGAACTCCCACATGCGGTCACCGCGGAGCGTGACGTGGGCACCGATCGGCTGGCCCTCACGCAGCTTGAACTGCGCGATGGACTTGCGGGCCTTGGTGACGGCCGGCTTCTGTCCGGTGATCGTGGTGAGGTCCTTGACGGCACCGTCGATCAGCTTGGAGTCGCGGGCGGCGTCGCCCACACCCATGTTGACCACGATCTTGACGAGGCCGGGAACCTGCATGACGTTCTCGTACGAGAACTCCTCGAGCAGCTTGCCCTTGATTTCCTCGCGGTACTTCGTCTTGAGACGCGGGGTGGTGGTGGTAGCCATCAGATGTCCTCACCCGTCCGCTTGGCAACGCGGATCTTGTTGCCCTCTTCGTCGAAGCGGTAACCGACGCGGGTCACGACCTTGTTGCCGTCCTTCTCCACGACGAGCTGAACGTTGCTCACGTGGACGGGGGCCTCGGTCGTCACGATCCCGCCGGCCTGCGAAGCGCGGCCGGGCTGGTTCGCCTTGGTGTGCTTCTTGACCCGGTTGACACCCTCGACCAGGACACGGTCCTCGCGGGGGAAGGCCGCGATGACCTTGCCCTGCTTGCCCTTGTCCTTACCGGTGATGACCTGGACCAGGTCGCCCTTCTTGATCTTCATGCTTACAGCACCTCCGGCGCGAGCGAGATGATCTTCATGAACTTCTTCTCGCGCAGCTCACGACCCACCGGGCCGAAGATACGGGTGCCGCGAGGGTCGCCGTCGTTCTTCAGAATGACGGCGGCGTTCTCGTCGAAGCGGATGTACGAGCCGTCCTGGCGGCGGCGCTCCTTGACGGTGCGAACGATGACCGCCTTGACGACGTCACCCTTCTTCACGTTGCCACCGGGGATCGCGTCCTTGACGGTGGCGACGATGACGTCACCGATGCCCGCGTAGCGGCGGCCCGAGCCACCGAGAACACGGATGCAAAGGATCTCCTTGGCACCAGTGTTGTCGGCGACACGCAGCCGCGACTCCTGCTGGATCACGTCTTATCTCCTGTTTGTCTGCCGGTTCCCCGGGGGCCGCTTCGGAAAGCGGCCCCCGGAGCCTGGCGGAACTGACCCGAGGGAAAGCCCTCGGGCGATTACTTGGCCTTCTCGAGGATCTCGACGACGCGCCAGTGCTTGCTGGCGGACAGCTTCCGGGTCTCCATCAGGAGGACACGGTCGCCGACGCCGGCGGCGTTCTGCTCGTCGTGGGCCTTGAGCTTGTTCGTACGGCGGATGACCTTGCCGTACAGAGCGTGCTTGACGCGGTCCTCGACGGCGACGACGACGGTCTTGTCCATCTTGTCGCTGACGACCAGACCCTCACGGGTCTTCCGCGCGTTGCGCTCGGTCTTCTGCTCGGTCACGTTGTTCTCAGTCATCAGGCGTTCTCCACCGTTTCGATGCCCAGCTCGCGCTCGCGCATCAGGGTGTAGATCCGCGCGATGTCCTTACGGACGGCCTTCAGCCGACCGTGGTTCTCAAGCTGTCCGGTCGCCGCCTGGAAGCGGAGGTTGAACAGCTCTTCCTTGGCCTCGCGGAGCTTGTTCACCAGCTCCTCGTTGCCCAGCTCGCGCAGCTCGGACGCCTTGGTTCCGGCCGACATCACGCCTCACCTGCCTCGCGCCGAACGATGCGGCACTTCATCGGAAGCTTGTGAGCAGCGCGGGTGAGCGCCTCACGAGCAATCTTCTCGTTCGGGTAGGACAGCTCGAACATCACCCGACCGGGCTTGACGTTCGCGATCCACCACTCGGGGGAACCCTTACCGGAACCCATGCGGGTCTCGGCGGGCTTCTTGGTGAGCGGGCGGTCCGGGTAGATGTTGATCCAGACCTTGCCGCCACGCTTGATGTGGCGGGTCATCGCGATACGAGCCGCCTCGATCTGGCGGTTGGTCACGTACGCCGGCGTGAGGGCCTGGATGCCGTACTCGCCGAACGCAACCGTCGTACCACCCTTGGACATACCGCTGCGCTTCGGGTGGTGCTGCTTGCGGTGCTTGACCCTACGGGGGATCAGCATGGCGGTCAGGCCTCCGTTCCGGTGCTCTCAGCAGCCGGAGCAGCGGCGGCGGCCTCGGCCTTGGGGGCCTCGGCGCCGGCGCTCTGCTGCGGCTTGCGACCGCGACCGCCACGCTCGCCACCGCGGCCACCACGGCCGGCCGGGCGGTCGGAACCACCACGGGCCGGGCGGTTGCCGGCGCGGGCAGCGGCGTTCTCGGCGCGGACCTCGGCGATGTTCTTGACGTCGCCCTTGTAGATCCAGACCTTCACACCGATACGGCCGAAGGTGGTCTTGGCCTCGAAGAAGCCGTACTCGACGTTCGCGCGGAGCGTGTGCAGGGGCACCCGGCCCTCGCGGTAGAACTCCGAGCGGGACATCTCGGCGCCGCCGAGGCGGCCACCGCACTGGATCTTGATGCCCTTGGCGCCCGCCTTCATCGCCGACTGCATGCTCTTGCGCATGGCACGGCGGAAGGAGACACGCGAGGACAGCTGCTCGGCCACGGCCTGGGCCACCAGCTGAGCGTCGACCTCGGGGTTCTTGACCTCGAGGATGTTCAGCTGGACCTGCTTGCCGGTGAGCTTCTCGAGGTCGCCGCGGATGCGGTCGGCCTCGGCGCCGCGGCGGCCGATCACGATGCCCGGACGCGCGGTGTGGATGTCCACCCGCACACGGTCACGGGTGCGCTCGATCTCGACCTTGGAGATGCCGGCGCGCTCCATGCCGGACGTCATCATCCGACGGATGGCGACGTCTTCCTTGACGTAGTCCTTGTACAGCTTGTCGGCGTACCAACGGGACTTGAAGTCCGTGGTGATACCGAGCCGGAACCCATGCGGGTTAACCTTCTGGCCCATTACCGGGTTCCTTCCTTGCTGCTGACGACCACGGTGATGTGGCTGGTCCGCTTACGGATCCGGTAGGCACGGCCCTGGGCACGCGGACGGAACCGCTTCAGGGTCGGGCCCTCGTCCACGTACGCCTCGCTGATGAACAGCGAAGAGGCGTCCGAGTGGTCGTAGTTGTGAGCGGCGTTGGCAATGGCGCTGTCCAGCACCTTGCCGACGGGCTCGCTCGCGGCCTGCGGGGCGAAACGCAGGACCGCCTGAGCCTCCGTGGCGTCCATGCCACGGATGAGGTCCACCACGCGGCGGGCCTTCATGGGCGTGACGCGGATGTACCGCGCCTGGGCCCTGGCTTCCATGGTTGTCCCTTCAGTGTCTGACACGTTCGTCATAGTCGTTCACACCCCGCGTTAGCGGCGCTTCGACTTCCGGTCGTCCTTGACGTGGCCGCGGAAGGTGCGCGTCGGCGAGAACTCGCCGAGCTTGTGGCCGACCATCGACTCGGTGACGAACACCGGGATGTGGGTCTTGCCGTTGTGCACCGCGATCGTGTGGCCCAGCATGGCCGGGACGATCATCGAGCGACGGGACCAGGTCTTGATGACGTTCTTGGTGCCTGCTTCGTTCTGGACGTCCACCTTCTTGATCAGGTGGTCGTCGACGAAGGGCCCCTTCTTGAGACTGCGCGGCATCTAAACCCGCTCCTAGCGCTTCTTGTTCGTCTTGCGGCGGCGGACGATGTACTTGTTGCTCGCCTTCTTGGGAGAACGAGTACGACCCTCCTTCTGACCCCACGGGCTGACCGGGTGGCGACCACCGGAGGTCTTGCCCTCACCACCACCGTGCGGGTGGTCAACCGGGTTCATCGCGACACCGCGGACGGTCGGGCGGACGCCCTTCCAGCGCATCCGGCCGGCCTTGCCCCAGTTGATGTTCGACTGCTCGGCGTTGCCGACCTCACCGATGGTGGCGCGGCAGCGGACGTCGACCAGACGGATCTCACCGGACGGCATCCGGAGGTGGGCCATGACCCCCTCCTTCGCCAGCAGCTGCACGGACGCACCGGCGGAGCGGGCGAACTTCGCGCCGCCGCCGGGCCGCAGCTCGATGGCGTGGATGGTCGTACCGACCGGGATGTTGCGCAGCGCCAGGTTGTTGCCGGGCTTGATGTCGGCGCCGGGACCGTTCTCGATCCGGTCGCCCTGGCTCAGGCCACGGGGGGCGATGATGTAGCGCTTCTCGCCGTCCGCGTAGTGGAGCAGCGCGATGCGCGCGGTGCGGTTGGGGTCGTACTCGATGTGCGCGACCTTCGCCGGCACGCCGTCCTTGTCGTGACGACGGAAGTCGATCACACGGTAGGCGCGCTTGTGGCCACCGCCCTGGTGGCGGACGGTCACACGACCGGTGTTGTTACGGCCGCCCTTGCTGTGCAGCGGGCGGACCAGCGACTTCTCCGGCGTGGACCGCGTGATCTCGACGAAGTCGGCGACGCTGGAGCCACGACGGCCCGGGGTCGTCGGCTTGTACTTGCGGATACCCATTGTCTCTCAGTCCTCGGAAGAATCCGGACTATCTA
Source organism: Streptomyces sp. NPDC059248 (assembly GCF_042753905.1). Lineage (NCBI taxonomy): Bacteria > Bacillati > Actinomycetota > Actinomycetes > Kitasatosporales > Streptomycetaceae > Streptomyces > Streptomyces sp. NPDC059248. The sequence goes on from NZ_JBHYZV010000023.1 coordinate 74,644, forward strand.
GACGTCCCTACCCCCGTCAGGAGGTCGGGCCGCCGAAGATGTCGATGCGGTCGCCCTCGGCGAGGGTCACGATGGCGCGCTTGGTGTTGGCGCGCTTGCCGAAACCGGTGCGGGTGCGCTTGCGCTTGCCCTGCCGGTTGATCGTGTTGACCCCGGTGACCTTGACCGAGAAGACCGCCTCGACGGCCTGCTTGATCTGGGTCTTGTTGGCGCGCGGGTCGACGACGAACGTGTACTTGTTCTCGTCCAGCAGCGCGTAGCTCTTCTCGGAGACAACCGGCTTGACCAGGAGGTCGCGGGGGTCCGTGAAGGTCTTGCTGGTGACGCCGGTGGTGTTCTCGGACATCAGGCGTCGCTCCCTTCGGTCTCGACGGCCTTGTCGGGCCCGGACACGAAGGACTCGAAAGCGGTCTTCGTGAAGACCACGTCGTCCGAGACGAGCACGTCGTACGTGTTCAGCTGGCCCGGCTCCAGGATGTGCACCTGGGGCAGGTTGCGGGCGGAGAGCCACGCGGCCTCGTCGGAGCGCTCGACGACCAGGAGCAGGTTCTTCCGCTCCGAGATCTTGCCGAACAGCGTCTTGGCGGCCTTGGTGGAGACCTCGCCCTCGATCACGCCGGAGACGACGTGGATACGGGAGTGGCGAGCCCGGTCGGAGAGGGCACCGCGCAGGGCGGCGGCCTTCATCTTCTTGGGGGTCCGCTGCGAGTAGTCACGCGGCACGGGGCCGTGCACGACGCCACCGCCGGCGAACTGCGGGGCGCGGGTCGAACCCTGACGGGCGCGGCCGGTGCCCTTCTGGCGGTACGGCTTGCGGCCACCACCACGGACCTCGCCACGCGTCTTGACCTTGTGCGTGCCCTGACGGGCCGCGGCCAGCTGCGCGACGACGACCTGGTGGATCAGCGGGATGCTGACCTTGGCGTCGAAGATCTCGGCCGGGAGCTCTACGGTCCCGGTCTTGTCGCCCGCGGGCGACAGAATGTCAATGGTGCTCATAGTCCTCAGGCCCCCTTGGCCGCGGTGCGGACCAGGACGAGGCCGCCGTTCGGACCAGGAACCGCGCCCTTGATGAGGAGCAGGCCCTTCTCCGCGTCAACGGCGTGAACGGTCAGGTTCTGGGTGGTGACCCGCTCGTTGCCCATACGGCCCGCCATGCGGAGGCCCTTGAACACACGGCCCGGGGTGGCGCAGCCACCGATGGAGCCGGGCGAGCGGTGCTTGCGCTGGGTACCGTGACCGGCGCCGAGGCCCTTGAAGTTGTGACGCTTCATGACACCGGCGAAGCCCTTGCCCTTGCTCTTGCCCGTGACGTCGACCTTGACGCCGGACTCGAACACCTCGGCCGTGATCTCCTGGCCGAGCGTGTACTCGGCGGCGTCGGAGGTACGGAGCTCCACCAGGTGGCGGCGCGGGGTCACATCGGCCTTGGCGAAGTGGCCCTTGAGGGGCTTGTTCACCTTGCGCGGGTCGATCTCGCCGAAGGCGATCTGGACCGACTCGTAGCCGTCCCTGTCATTGGTACGGACCTGGGTAACGACACAGGGCCCGGCCTTGACGACGGTCACCGGGACGACACGGTTGTTGTCGTCCCAGACCTGGGTCATGCCGAGCTTCTCGCCCAGGACGCCCTTGATCTGCTTTGCCATCTCTTCCGCGCCTCTCAGAGCTTGATCTCGATGTCAACGCCGGCCGGAAGGTCCAGGCGCATCAGCGAGTCAACGGTCTTGGGCGTCGGGTCGAGGATGTCGATCAGGCGCTTGTGCGTACGCATCTCGAAGTGCTCGCGCGAGTCCTTGTACTTGTGCGGCGACTTGATGACGCAGTACACGTTCTTCTCAGTGGGCAGCGGCACCGGGCCAGCGACCGACGCACCAGTACGCGTCACCGTCTCGACGATCTTCTTCGCCGAAGAGTCGATGACCTCGTGGTCGTAGGCCTTGAGCCGAATGCGGATCTTCTGTCCCGCCATGGCTACTCAGTAGTCCTGTCTCTTCGTACGCTCCGGAACCCGGCGGGTACCGCGATCCTCTCCGACCCACGCGGTCGGGCGTGTCGCACTCCCTCTACGCAGATGTCCCTAAGGACATCCCAACCAAGGGGGTGCGGGCCTGGCCCGCGCGCCGGGGAAGAACCACCCACCGGGTGCCTGGTCGGTACCCCGCTGACACTTCCCGGAAGATTCCCGTACGTCCGCCCCAGCGCTGCCGTGCGGGCCTTTCGGCCTGTGGGGCAGTTGGGGCGACGAGTACTGTGGGACTCGCTTCCGGTCCTCCCGGCGGGAGGCGCGCAGCATCGGCACTCAACCGAGCAACCCGCTTAGTCTGCCATACGGGGCCGGGACCTGGCCAATCGGGTCGAAGAGGGTACCCGTACCGCCCCTGCTTGCAAACTCCGGCACACCCGGTGTGCCCGGAACACCGCCCGGAAGCTCCGGCTCCGCCCCAAACCGGCGCCGACCTGCGCAGACCCGCACGGACCCGCGGCACGATCCGCGGCGCGATCCGCCGCCCGCGGCAAATTCGTTCGATCACCGCACCCGGCCGTTCCTACAGTGGGTGACCACACGACCGCGTCCGGGGGGCCGCGGTCGTTTCCGACCGACGGGACGAGCGGGACGAACAGGGGGCCGGGATGCGTACGCACTATCCCCGTACGCCCCATCTCCCCTGGTCGCCCGGGGCGAGCGCGGACGATGTACGGATCACCCGGGACACGGCCGCCGGATTCGCCGGGCGCGAGATCGTCGTCACCGAGAAGCTCGACGGCGAGAACACCACCCTCTACCGGGACGGGCTGCACGCCAGATCGCTCGACTCCGCGCACCATCCGTCCCGGACCCGGGTCAAGGCCCTCCAGGGCCGGATCGGCCGGGCCGTCCCCGCCGGCTGGCGGATCTGCGGCGAGAACATGCTCGCCCGCCACTCCCTCGGCTACGACGACCTCGACGGCTTCTTCTACGGATTCTCCGTCTGGGACGACCGGAACCGGTGCCTCGGCTGGGACCGTACGGTCGCCTTCCTGCGCGGTATCGGCGTTCCGGCCCCGCGCGTCCTGTGGCGCGGAAGGTACGACGAGAAGGCGCTGCGGGCCCTGCGGGTCGACCCCGCGCGCCAGGAGGGGTACGTGGTCAGGACCGCGGCGGGATTCGGTTACGAGGAGTTCGGTACCCGGGTCGCCAAGTGGGTGCGCCCCGGACACGTACAAACCGACCGGCACTGGATGCACTCCGCCGTCGTCGAGAACCGGCGCGGCCCGGGGGCGGTGCTGTGGGACATCAGGTCCGGGGCGCCCGTACCGGCCGCCGACCTGGCCGCGGCGATCGCCCCCGCGCTCGGGGAGACCCCGGGCACGCCCACGCAGGACCTTCCCGCCGCCCTGGCCGGTCTCGACCTCCTCGGCGACGAGCGGCTGACCGCCGCGCTCGGGCTGCTGCTCTCGGCGGAGCCCCGCGGCGGGCTCGGCGGCCGGCTCGCCCCCGTCGTGGGGATGCGGACCGCCCGCCGGGTCGCCGACCTGGTGGGCCTCGGTCCGCGGCCGCACCGGCCGTTCCCGGACGAGGAGCGGCGCGGCGGGCTGATCCGGATGGCGTACGCCGCCGACCCCCGGGTCCTGCACACGGTGGCCCGCGCCCTCGCGCCGACCGCCGAGGCCCGGGAGCAGACCGAGTGGTCGGCGCTGCACGCCCAGGACGCCGGGTTGTTCGAGACACCCGCGCCCTGGGAGTCCTGGTCCTTCGACGGCCTCTCCCCCGACGCGGCCGACCGCTGCCGGGCCGAGGCCAGGGAGGCGTACGCGCGGGGCCGGATCGGCGGTGCGCCGGAGGCCGTCGCCGCCACCTGGCGCTGGCGCGACGGCCGGTTCCCCCGGCTGATCCAGCTGGTGGGGCCGTCCGGCAGCGGCAAGAGCACCTTCGCGGCGACGGTCCCGGCCGACCACCGGATATCCCTCGACGCGCTGCGCGAGGAGGCCGGGGACCGGGCCGACCAGCGGGCCAACGGGGACGTCCTGCGCCGGGCCGCCGCCCTGCTGGACACCGCACTCGCGGCCGGCGGGACCACCGTCTGGGACGCCACGGGACTCGACCGGCATCAGCGGGCCCGGGTCCTGGCGGTCGCCGACCGCAGGAACGCGCTGGTCACCCAGGCCGTGGCGGTCGTCGACGGGGCGGAGCTGATCCGGCGCAACGGGATCCGGGAGCATCCCGTACCGCCCGCCGTGCTCGACCGCCAGTTGCGCCGCTTCGCGCCCCCGTATCCGGGCGAGGCGCACCGGACCTGGTATCTCGGCGCCGACGGCACGGTCGAGGACACCGACAACGGCACGAGCGGGGGCGGCGGCGGGCATGCGGACGAGTGAGCAGATCTACCACCGGATCCGGTGGGACGCCCGGTTCGACCCCGGCCGGTTCGCCGTCGGGGTCGCCCAGCGCGGCGGCGCGGCGCCGAAGCGGGTGCCGCTGGCCTCGTTCGTCCCCGGCGGGGACGTCCCCTGGCACCGGGTCGTCTGGTTCGAGGCCGACGGGGAACGGGTCTGGGACCGGGAGACGGGCACCGACCGTATCGACACCTCGGACGCGGGCCGGGCCCGCTCCCCCCGGCTGCTGGTCCCGCCGTTCTTCGAACCCGTCGCGGTCGACGGCGTACCGGACGGCGGCGTACCGGTACGCCGGGCGCCGCGGGTGCTGACCTGGAACACGCTGTGGGACCGGTACGACGCCGAGCGCATCGACACCGCCCGCCGCCGCCCGCTCCTGCTGGCCGCCCTGCGGGACGCCGACGCCGATGTGATCGCGCTCCAGGAGGTGGAGCCGCCGCTGTACGACCTGCTGCGGGACGCGGAGTGGGTCCGGGACGGCGGCTGGACGCTGCTGCCGGGGCGCCGGGCGGCCGGGGAGTACGGGCTGCTGATCATGACCCGGCTGCCGGTACGGGAAGCGGGCCGGCAGGTGCTCGGCCCCCACAAGGCCGTCCTCGCGGTCGTCGTGGAGAGCGCCGAGGGTCCGCTCACCGTCGCCACCACCCATCTGACCAGCGACCACACCGCCGAAGGCCCGGCGCTGCGCCGGACCCAGCTCGCCGCCCTGCGGGAGGGCTTCGCCGGGGTCGGCGGGGATCTGGTGGTGACGGGCGACATGAACGACACCACCGGGCTGCCCGGCGGGATCCTCGATATGGCGGACGCCTGGACGGACGCCCCGGAGCGCGTGCCCGACGACCCCGAAGCGCCGACCTTCGACCCGCGGGTCAATCCGCTGGCCGCCGTCGGCTCCCTCACCGGCCGGGCGGGCCGGATCGACCGGGTGTTCCTGCGGGGGCGGTACACGGCCCGCCGGGCCGTACTGACCGGGACCGCGCCGGACCGGGACGGGCTGTACGCCTCCGACCACTTCGGCGTCCTGGCCGAACTGACGACCCTGCCCGCGGTCCCCCGCCCGCGCTCCCACTCCCGCGGCGACGACACCCACGCGGCCCGCGCCACCGACACCCTGCACCGGGTGACCGGGGCGTTCCCCGAGGGCTCCGTCCATCTCGTGGGGTCCCGCCGGATGGCGTGCGAGCTGCCGGGCTGAAGTTCACCACGGGCGGGCTCGACGTCGACCTGGTCGTCGTCGGCACGGGTGACGTGCCGCCCGCGCGGGCCGTGGAGCGCCGTACCGAACTCGGCGATGCGGCGGCGGTCGCGCTGAGCGCCGTCGGCGACGCGGACGCGGTCCTCGCACTCGCGGGCGCGGCCCGCCGGGACTCCTTCACCGGCCTCGCCCGGGAGGTGAAGGCGTGGGCGCGGGCGAAGGGCCTGGACTCGGCGCCGTTCGGCGGGCTCCCCGGCCTGGGCTGGGCCCTGCTCGCGGCCCGGGGCCTGACGGGTCAGGAGTAGCGGGGCAGATCCTCGGTGGGGATGGTCCAGTCGCCGACGGTGACGGGCTCCCCGTAGACGAAGTCCTTCCGGGTCGCGTAGCGGGGGCCGCTCGCGGTCGGATGGATGTCGGAGAACACCGCGCCCTCGCCCGTACGGGGATCGAAGATCACATAGATGGGGATCCCCAGCAGCGAATAGTCCCGTACCTTGCCGATCCAGTCGTTGTCGGGGTTCGACCGGGACACCACCTCGATCGCCGCGATCAACGACCGGGGATCGAAGGGCCCATCGACCTCCATGTCCCGCTCGGCGATGACCATCACATCCGGATGCCTCAGCACACCCCGGGCGATGTCCTCGACATCCGGCGCCCCGGTATGGGCGAGCAACCCCTCCGGCATGACCTTCTCCAGCCGCCGACTGACCCGCGCGGCGGTCAACTCGTGCGGCCCCACCGGCGAGATCAGGTCGTGCACCAGCCCTTCGGGGGTGATCTCCACCTTTCCCGGTACACCGCGCCGGAGGCGTTCGGCGGTGGCCTTGAGGCGCTGGTAGCGGAGGGCATCGTGGTCCGCCTGGTCCGGGCCCGGGGTCATGGCAGTCGCCGCCTTCGTATGGTCCGCGGGCCGGTCTTCGATTCGACCGGACCGTGCCGTCAACATTGCGAGACCCGATCACCCGTTCGCATGAATATGCAGGATTGAGTATCTTCATGCGATCCAACGGGCCTAGCGTTCCCGTCATGGTCACTTCCTCTCACGAGGCCGCGCACCGGATCTTCCAGGACCGGCCCGAATTGCTCACCCCGGTTTTCCGGGTGCTGGGCGTCCCCCTGCCCGCGAAAACCTCCGTCGAGGTGCTCACGGGCGATGTCACCGAGATCCGGCCGCTGGAGCGGCGGGTCGACAGCCTGTTACGGGTCGAGTCGTCCGACGGCGAGCGGTTTCTGCTGGCCGTGGAGGCGCAGCGGCGCCGCGACCCGGACAAGGCCGCGAGCTGGACGTACTACCTGGCCTATCTCAGGGCGAAGTACGGGATCCCGGCCCTTCTCCTGGTTGTCTGCCACGACCCGGCCACGGCGAAATGGGCGGCCGGGCCGTTCACGACCGGGGTGGAGGGATGGACCGCCCTCAGTACCCGTCCGATGGTCGTGGGGCCGGACAACCTGCCGGTGATCACCAGCCCCCGCGAGGCCCGGCAGAACCTCGCGATGGCCACGCTTTCCGCGCTGACCCACAGCACCCATCCGGAGCTCGACGCCATACTGAAGGCGCTGGCCTCCGCGCTCGGATCCGCCGCCCAGGACGGCGAGTCCGGCGACTACTTCACCGAACTGCTGGAAATCGGTCTGGGAGACACCCCGGCCGGAACTCACTGGAGGAACCTGATGGCAGTAGGCACGTACTTCCCCGGCCGGGGGACGATGATCGAGCGGTCGTTCCTGAAGGGTGTCGCCGAAGGCCGGGCCGAAGAGCGCTCCCGGCTGATCCTCAGCGTCCTGGAGAAGCGCGAGATCCCCATCGCGGACGACCACCGCGCGCGGATCGCCGACTGTGTGGATCTGGAGGTGCTCGACGGCTGGTGGGACCGGGTGCTCACGGTCGACAGCGCCGAGGAGCTGTTCATCGAGGAGATCGCGGAGTCCGACGAGCCCCGGGGCTGACCGCCCGCCCCGCCCCCTTCGCATCCAGCGCCGCGCCGGTCGTGAACCGGCGCGGCGTCGGTGTGTCCGGGGGCGCACTCACACCTCCGGCCCATCCGGGTCGCCGAAAGCCGCCGCCCGAGGCAACCTCGTCGCACGATTATCCGTCTAGATGGTCGCGGAAGCGGCCCGACCAGCCCTTACCGCCCATCCCGGATCGAGTACGCCCACGGGGGCAGCCTGCCCGCTGCCGGAAGCGGACGGAGCGATGACGCATGGCTGTACCCAGCACCCCCACCCCGGAGGCGAACCGGCCGCGGCGGCGTACGGTGGTCGCCGCGCTGACGGCCCTCGCCGGGATCGGGGCGGGCGCCTCGGCCTGTACCGTGCCGCCGGCCCCCGTCTCCGTACCGACCGCCGATCCCGCTCCGGGGATGCCGATAGCGGGTACCCGCCGGGCGCTGCTGATGCAGATCCTCGCCCACCCGGACGACGACCTGTACTTCATGAACCCGGACACCCAGCAGACGCTGGCCGCGGGCACCCCGCTGGTCTGTGTGTACATCACCGCGGGCGAGCACAACGGGGTGAACCGGATACCCGGTGACGAGGAGCCGCCCGTCGCCGACCGGCCCGGCTACTCCTCCGCCCGCCACCAGGGCCTGCGGCAGGCGTACGCCACCCTGCTCGGCGTCGACAAGTTCACCCCGTGGACCCGGGACGTCGTCACCCTCAGCGGCGGTCGGCGGGCCGAGATCAACACCCTCGCCCACGCCGGACGCCGGGTCGAGCTGATCTTCCTCAATCTGCCGATGCACACCCGGCGCCGCCGCAACGCGCTGCCCGGACTGTGGAAGGACCGGGGCGGTATCGGCGTACAGACCGTGGTGGCGAAGGACTCCCCGCTGCGGCACAGCTCCCCGTACACGTACCACGGACTGATCGACGTCCTCGTGGGCCTGATGGAGCGGTACCGGCCGACGGTCGTCCAGACGCTGGACCCGGACCCCGACATCCAGCACAGCGACGAGCGGACCCGGCGCAAGGACTCCGAGCAGCCGGGTTACTCGGACCACGGCGACCACACGGCCGCCGCCTGCTTCAGCTGGGCCGCCATGATCCGCTGGGTGCGGGACGCCACCGAGCGGGACGGCCGGGTGCCGGGCTTCGTGGCGACCGCCTTCCGCGGCTACTACAACCGGCACTGGCCGAAGAACCTGCCGCCCGAGGTGCTGCGGACCAAGGCGTCCCATCTGGTGCCCTACGGCGGCGACCCGGAGTGGGAGTGCGGCAACCCCTCGGGCTGCGGGGACTACGCGGTCGGCGGGGTCCGTCCGCTGCGGAACCGCAAGGGCTGGGTGCGCTCCACCCACCACCGCTACCCGGGACCGCGCCCGGTCGCCGTCGCCGACCGCGACGGGCGGATCGCCGCCTACGGCGTCCTCGGCCTGCGCGTGGTGCGCTGGCGCGAGACCGCGCCCGGCAGCCGTGCCTGGGAGGACCCGGTGGATCTGGGCGGCGGCCCGCTGGCCCCGGCGCTCGGACACACCGTCCTCCCGGACGGGCGGCTGCTGCTGTTCGGGCTGCGGTTCGCCGCGATCGGCGGGCGGCACGCCGAGAACCGGCGCGAGCTGGTCCTGCTGGAGCAGCGGACACCCGGCGGCGGCTTCCACGCCTGGCGGGGGCTCGGCGCCCCCGAGCGCACGGCCGACCGCAGCCGCCGGATCGGGGTGCCCACGGCGGTGACCGGCGGCGACGGCCGGGTACATCTGTTCGTCCGCAACGCCGGCAAGGGCGTCAGCACCCGGGTCCGCGCCGGCGACGGGACCTGGGGCCGCTGGCGCGACCTCGGCGGCGACGCCGAGATCCAGGACGGTCTGTCGGCGGTCACCGACGGCCGGGGCCTGGTCCATGTCTTCGCGGCGGCCCGGGAGGGCGTGGGGCACTGGTCGCAGGAGCGGACCGGCGGCCCGGTGGCGTTCCGGGCGGACGGCGGCGCCCTGCCGACCCCCGGCGACGAGGTGACGGCCGTACCGCTGCCGGACGGCCGGATCGAGCTGTACTACCGCAGGCCCGCGTCGGGCCGGCTGATCTCCGTGACACTCGGCGGGGCGACGGCGGGCGCCGGGGCGCCCACGACGGCCGGCCGGACCGCACCGCCGGTGCGCGCGGTGACGGCGATGGAGGGGTACGGCCCGGTGGGCGCGGCCTCGGTCGCGGGCGCGCGCATCCTGGTGGGGCGGGATCTGCGGGGGCGGATCCAGCTGACGGGACGTACCGGCGGAGTACGGCGGCCGGGCGCCCTCGACTCCCCCGCCCTGGTGGTGGCGGGGGAGACGGTGACGGCGGTGGGGCTGGACGCGGCGGCCCGGCCATGGCTGATGCGCCCGGTGGGCAGGAGTCCCGTACTGGCGGACAAAGGCTAGGGCGTGTCCGCAGGCCATCAGCGACGAAACGGCGGAGAGGCCCCGCACCTTTCGGTGCGGGGCCTCTCCTCGGTGCTCGTTTCGGAGCAACCAGGTCGATCGACGAATTACTTCGTGATCTTGATGACCTGGCCGGCGCCCACGGTCCGGCCACCCTCACGGATGGCGAACTTGAGGCCCTCCTCCATGGCGACGGGCTGGATCAGCTCGACGGTCATGGTGGTGTTGTCGCCCGGCATGACCATCTCGGTGCCCTCGGGGAGGGTCACGACGCCGGTCACGTCCGTGGTACGGAAGTAGAACTGCGGGCGGTAGTTGTTGAAGAACGGGGTGTGACGGCCACCCTCGTCCTTCGACAGGATGTAGGCCTGGGCCTCGAACTCGGTGTGCGGCGTGACCGAACCGGGCTTGATGATGACCTGGCCGCGCTCGACGTCCTCGCGCTTGATGCCACGGAGGAGCAGACCGACGTTCTCACCGGCCTGGCCCTCGTCGAGCAGCTTGCGGAACATCTCGATGCCGGTGACCGTGGTGGTGGTCTTCTCGGTCTTGATACCGACGATGTCGACGGTCTCGTTGACCTTGAGGACGCCACGCTCGATACGACCGGTGACGACGGTGCCACGACCGGTGATCGTGAAGACGTCCTCGATCGGCATGAGGAACGGCTTGTCGACGTCGCGCTCGGGCTGCGGGATGGCCTCGTCGACAGCCTTCATCAGGTTGAGGACGGACTCACCCCACTCCTTGTCGCCCTCGAGGGCCTTGAGCGCGGAGACCTTGACGACCGGAAGGTCGTCGCCCGGGAACTCGTACTCGGAGAGCAGCTCACGGACCTCGAGCTCGACGAGCTCCAGGATCTCCTCGTCGTCCACCATGTCGGCCTTGTTCAGGGCGACCACGATGTACGGAACGCCGACCTGGCGGGCCAGGAGCACGTGCTCCTTGGTCTGCGGCATCGGGCCGTCGGTGGCGGCGACCACGAGGATGGCGCCGTCCATCTGCGCCGCACCGGTGATCATGTTCTTGATGTAGTCCGCGTGACCCGGGCAGTCGACGTGCGCGTAGTGACGCGACTCCGTCTGGTACTCGACGTGCGCGATGGAGATGGTGATTCCGCGCTGACGCTCTTCGGGCGCCTTGTCGATCTGGTCGAAGGCCGAGGCCTCGTTCAGGTCCGGGTACTTGTCGTGCAGCACCTTGGTAATGGCGGCCGTGAGGGTCGTCTTACCGTGGTCGATGTGACCGATGGTGCCGATGTTGACGTGCGGCTTAGTCCGCTCGAACTTCGCCTTCGCCACTGGGGTCCTCCTGTGGAGTGGTTCTGTACGCCTTACTCATCGGCGCCAGGTGATCTTTGCTGGGATACCGGGGCCCGGGGCGTTTCCCACCGGTTGGGCGGGAAATGCCCCGAAGGCTCCGGGAACAAGCCTAAAGCGTGTACTCGGGTGAGTTACTCGCCCTTGGCCTTCGCGATGATCTCCTCGGCGACGTTCCGGGGAACCTCGGCGTAGGAGTCGAACTGCATCGAGTAGCTTGCGCGACCCGAGGTCTTGCTGCGGAGGTCGCCGACGTAGCCGAACATCTCCGACAGCGGCACCAGGCCCTTGACGACCCGGGCACCGGCCCGCTCCTCCATGGCCTGGATCTGGCCACGGCGGGAGTTGATGTCGCCGATGACGTCACCCATGTAGTCCTCGGGCGTGGTGACCTCTACGGCCATCATCGGCTCGAGCAGTACGGGGCTGGCCTTGCGCGCGGCCTCCTTGAAGGCCTGCGAACCGGCGATCTTGAAGGCGAGCTCGGAGGAGTCGACCTCGTGGTAGCCACCGTCGATGAGCGTGACGCGGACGCCCGTCATCTCGTAGCCGGCCAGGATGCCGAACTGCATGGCCTCCTGCGCACCCGAATCCACCGAGGGGATGTACTCCTTGGGGATGCGGCCACCGGTGACCTTGTTCACGAACTCGTACGAGGCGTCGCCGCCCTCGATCGGCTCGATCGCGATCTGCACCTTGGCGAACTGACCGGTACCACCGGTCTGCTTCTTGTGGGTGTAGTCCACGCGCTCGACGGTCTTGCGGATCGTCTCGCGGTACGCGACCTGGGGCTTGCCGACGTTGGCCTCGACCTTGAACTCGCGCCGCATCCGGTCGACCAGCACCTCGAGGTGAAGCTCGCCCATACCGCCGATGACGGTCTGGCCGGTCTCCTCGTTGGTGTGCACCTGGAAGGAGGGGTCCTCCTCCGCGAGACGCTGGATGGCGACACCCAGCTTCTCCTGGTCACCCTTGGACTTGGGCTCGATGGCGACCTCGATGACCGGCGCCGGGAAGTCCATGGACTCCAGGATGACCGGGTTCTTCTCGTCCGCCAGCGTCTCACCGGTGGTGGTCTGCTTCAGGCCCATGACGGCGACGATGTCGCCGGCGCCCACCGACTCGATCTCCTCACGCTTGTTCGCGTGCATACGGTAGATCTTGCCGATGCGCTCCTTGCGGCCCTTCACGGAGTTCAGCACCGCGGTGCCGGACTCCAGACGGCCGGAGTAGACGCGCACGAAGGTGAGCTTGCCGAGGTGCGGGTCGCTCATGATCTTGAACGCCAGCGCCGACAGCGGCTCGTCGTCGGACGGCCTGCGCTTGACGACCAGCTCCGCGTCCTTCACGTCGTGGCCCTCGATGGCCTCGACGTCCAGGGGGGAGGGGAGGAAGCGCACCACGGCGTCGAGCAGGGGCTGGACGCCCTTGTTCTTGAACGCGGTACCGCAGAACACCGGGGTGACCGTGACGCCCTCGGACTTGCCGGAGGCGATGGTGATCCGACGGATCGCCGCGTAGAGCTGCTCCACCGACGGCTCCTCGCCGTTCAGGTACAGCTCCATGAGCTCGTCGTCGTTCTCGGCGACGGTCTCCAGCAGCTTGCCGCGGTACTCCTCGGCAGCCTCGGTGTGGGTGGCCGGGATGTCGACGATGTCGTACATCTCGCCCTTGGTCGCCTCGGCGGACCAGACGAACGCCTTCATGGTGACGAGGTCGACGACGCCCTTGAAGTCGGCCTCGGCACCGATCGGCAGCTGCATCACGATCGGCGTCGCGCCCAGGCGGTCGCTGATCATGTCGACACAGCGGTGGAACTCGGCACCGGTGCGGTCGAGCTTGTTGACGAAGCAGATACGCGGCACGCCGTAGCGGTCCGCCTGACGCCAGACGGTCTCGGACTGCGGCTCGACACCGGCGACACCGTCGAAGACGGTCACGGCGCCGTCGAGGACGCGGAGCGACCGCTCCACCTCGACGGTGAAGTCGACGTGGCCCGGGGTGTCGATGATGTTGATCGTGTGATCGACGTCCTCGAGCGGCCAGTGGCAGGTCGTCGCGGCGGACGTGATCGTGATGCCGCGCTCCTGCTCCTGCTCCATCCAGTCCATCGTGGCAGCGCCGTCGTGGACCTCACCGATCTTGTAGCTCACACCGGTGTAAAACAGGATGCGCTCGGTGGTCGTCGTCTTGCCCGCGTCGATGTGGGCCATGATCCCAATGTTGCGGACCTTGGCCAGGTCAAGCGAAGTGGTGGCCATATGGCTCAGTCTTCTCTCGGTCTCGATGGGGGTAGCGACTACCAGCGGTAGTGCGCGAAGGCCTTGTTGGACTCGGCCATCTTGTGCGTGTCCTCACGCTTCTTGACCGAAGCGCCGAGGCCGTTGGAGGCGTCCAGCAGCTCGTTCATGAGGCGCTCGGTCATGGTCTTCTCGCGGCGGGCGCGGGAGTAGCCGACGACCCAGCGGAGCGCGAGGGTGGAGGCACGACCCGGCTTGACCTCGATCGGCACCTGGTAGGTGGCGCCACCGACACGGCGGGACTTGACCTCGAGAGACGGCTTGACGTTCTCGAGCGCGCGCTTCAGCGTGATGACCGGGTCGGCGTTGGTCTTCTCACGAAGACCCTCCATGGCGCCGTAGACGATCCGCTCGGCGGTGGAGCGCTTGCCGTTCAGCAGGATCTTGTTGATGAGCGACGTCACCAGAGGAGAACCGTAGACCGGGTCGATGATGACCGGGCGCTTCGGGGCGGGGCCCTTACGAGGCATTCTTACTTCTCCTTCTTGGCGCCGTAGCGGCTGCGGGCCTGCTTGCGGTTCTTGACACCCTGGGTGTCAAGGGAGCCGCGGATGATCTTGTAACGAACACCCGGCAGGTCCTTCACACGGCCACCACGCACGAGCACGATGGAGTGCTCCTGCAGGTTGTGTCCCTCACCCGGGATGTAGGCCGTGACCTCGATGCCAGAGGTCAGACGCACACGCGCGACCTTACGCAGGGCCGAGTTCGGCTTCTTCGGGGTGGTCGTGAACACACGCGTGCAGACGCCGCGGCGCTGGGGCGAACCCTCGAGCGCGGGCGTCTTGTTCTTCTCGACCTTGTCCTGCCGGCCCTTCCGGACCAGCTGCTGGATCGTAGGCACTACTTCTCCGGTTTCTGTGTGCCGTTCGTGAAACTAACCTGGAACGTCACCGACCCACGCGGTCGGGTGTGTCGAATACTGCGGGGCTCTCCGCGAGGCGGGGATGGCGCAGATTACGGTGGCCCTTCAGAGGGCTCGTATGCGGCTGAGGACACGCACAAGAGCCCAGGCACACCCCAGGCACAAGGTCTGAGCGTACCTATCGCACGGACTTGGGTCAAAACAAATGCCCACGCGGGGCACGGCCCGGCCGCCCCCGCGATTCGGCCCGTTCGGGCGGCCGGGCGGCCGGGGGCGGGCTCCGGGGCGTCGGTCCGGGCGGCCGGAAAACTCTTGGAAGCGCGTAAACATGGTGATTGCGCGGCCGGGAGGCACGGCGGGCCCGTTCCGTACGAAGGGTACGGAACGGACCGCCCGCCGGGAAGGGGCCGTACGGGGCGCGGGCCCGGGATTCCGGGCCCGCGGGGCCTGCGGGGCACGCGGGGCGCGCGCGGGGCCTGCGGGGCCTTCCGGTCGCCGGTCGCGCGGGGTCAGCCGACGTGGTCGTCCGGCGCGCCGCCGGGGGCGCCGTCCGTCCGGGGGGCCGGGTCACGCGGCGGGCGGCGGGGCGCGGGGAGCTGGGGAATCGTCGGCACCTTCGATTTGCGGCTCTTGGCCACAAAGGCCGGACGCGGCTGCGGCGCCCCCTCGTCGCCCTCGGGCGCGGCCGTCCCCGCGCCCGCCGCCCGGCCGTCCGGGGCGTCGGCCTCTTCGGGCGCGCGGCGCCGAACCTCCTCGTCACCGGGGAAGGCCCCGGCCCGGTCCCGGACGACGCCGCCGTGCGGGTCGCGCAAGTCTCCGCGACCGTGCTCGTCGCGCTGATCGCGGCGGCCGGGAGAGTCGTAGTCGTGGGGGAAGGGTATGACCGCGGCCTGACCGGGCGTACGGCCCACCAGCCGCAGCGGCCTGGCCGCCGCGAGCGCCTCCTCCAGCGCCGGGCCGTACTCGGCCGCGGCCTCCCGCCAGCCCTTGGCGTACGCCTCGATCTCCCTGCGGTCGAGCTCCTCGCACAGCAGGACGGCGATCTCGGCCGGCGCATGGCCTTCGAGGAGCCGTCCCACTAAGGCGAGCAGCCCGGGGAGGCCGTCGTCGGGCGGCGTGCCGGGCAGGGCCGGGCCGCTCGGGTGGCGGGGGTGCGTCGGCACCGACGGCACCGACGGCGGCGACACCGACGGGGGCCCTGTCACCTCGCCCGCCGGTCCCTCGTGCTCGGACATACGCGCTCCCCGCCCCGTCCTTCACTGACCACCCGCCCGTATGCCGTCCGGCGGGAACGCCCCCGACGACGCCCCTCGGCCGACTCCGCCCCCCGACCGGGCGGGCGGCCTGCGTAAACACGGGGGAACAGACGGTGACAGTTTACTGATGGTGATGTTTCCGGCCGTTGAGCGGTGGGGTGCCGGGGAAGGCGCGCGCGGCTCCGGGGGACGTGCGGACGGCGTCCCCCGGAGAGCCGCGCGGGGTGCGGGACACCGGTGCGCGCCCTTGGTGACGAGCGCACGCCGTGGGGTCAGTCCTTGGCGAGAGGCGCGCGCCGGGACGGCGCGGGCGGCGGCAGGAACTGTCCCGCCACCCGGATGAACATCTCCCGCTGATCGGGCGGTACGCCGAGCCTGGCGGCGGCCTCCTCCAGCGTCAGCCGCCGGTGTTCCGCCCCGGCCGCCGCGCCGGGGTCGGGGGACTGCGGCAGCGGCAGATCCTCCTCGGTCAGCCGGCCCGAGCGGATGAGCATGTCCCGGACCGGTACGTCGAGGACGTGGGCGAGGCGGCGGGTGGTCTCCAGATCGGGCATCGACTGCCGCTGGAGCAGCCGGGTGATCGCGGCGCGATGCACTCCGGCCTCGTCGGCCAGTCGTGACTTCCCGCCACCGCGCGGGCTGTCGATGTCGTACCCGCGGCGGCGGATGAGGTCTTCGATCCAGGTGGCGAACGGTTCCAGGCCACTGGCGGTCATCTCGGTCGCCTCCCTCCGAAGCGGCCCTCAGGGTATCGCGCTTGCGCGCAAGGAATTACGTGATTGCGCACCCGGTCGCCCTGGCGCCACCGGGCGAGAGCGCGAAGCGACCTCGAAATTAGTTGCGTGTGCGCTCGCAACGTGCCACCGTGCGGAGGCGCAACGATTTG
This sequence comes from Streptomyces sp. NPDC059248, assembly GCF_042753905.1. Classification (NCBI taxonomy): domain Bacteria; kingdom Bacillati; phylum Actinomycetota; class Actinomycetes; order Kitasatosporales; family Streptomycetaceae; genus Streptomyces; species Streptomyces sp. NPDC059248. The sequence goes on from NZ_JBHYZV010000023.1 coordinate 91,197, forward strand.
CCCGAGGAGCCAGGAGGCGTCCGTATGCCCGTACCCGATTCCACCGCTCCCCCGCGCTGGCGCACCGCCGCCGCCTGCGCGGGACTGCCCCCGCAGATCATCTTCGCCCGGCGCGAGGAAGTGGCCCGACCAGCGCTGGAAGCCTGCCGCCGGTGTCCGGTGGTCCGCCGCTGCGAGGAGTCCGTGGCCCCGGCGGAGAGCTACTTCGACGGCGTCAGCGCCGGACGGCTGTGGCGCAACGGACGGCTGGTGCGACTACGCGGCGATTACGTTGCGAGGGCGCGCGTTACTTCGGGTCCCGCCGCCGCCGTGGGGGCGTAGGCGATTTCTGCCGGGCGCGCATTCACTTCTCCTTACCCAGACGTACGCCGAGTCAACGCACCCGGAGCACGAGATGTACACGCACGCACAGGAGGCACCGTTGAATCCGGCCACCCACGACGCAGCCGTCTGGATCGAGACGCTCCATCGCCGCTTCCCCGAGCTGCTGGCCGAGCTGGCCCCCCGCAATCGCTCCCCGTCGGCGCCGAGCGGCGCGGGGCGTTCGGCGCCCGGCCGGCCGTCGGCGCCGCTGCGACTCCATGTCTCCGACGCCGTACGCGACATCACCGACGGGGTCGTCGAACTGGACGAGGCCGTCCACGACCGGCTCCGCATCGGCCGCCCCCGGCATGCCCGGGTACCGCAGCGGCTGGCGCGGATCGCCGGGCTGCTCGGCGAGATCGACGCCCACCCCGACCTCGCCGGGCACGTCCGCGACGAGGCCCGCCGGATGGTCCGCCGCTGCGGGCGGGCGCTCGGCGACCCGGAGCCGGTGGTCCGGGTCGAGGGGCGCTGCCCGTGGTGCGATTCGGTGTCGCTGCGGGCCTTCCCCGACCGGCGCGCCGTCCTCTGCGTCAACCCGGGCTGCCGCTGCGGTACGGAGGGATGCCCGTGCGCCACCGACCCGGCGCACCGCCATCTCTGGCCCGAGGGCGACACCGGCGCACCGCCCGGCACGGACTGGCCGGCGCTCGCGGCGGCCATGGACGCGGCGGCGGAAGGCGCCCGCCGATGAGCCCGGCACCGGCGCCCGCCGCCGTACCCCTGATCACCGGTGCGCTCGCCGCGACGGAGGCCGGGGTCGCCCCCGCGACCATCCGCAAGTGGGTACAGCTGGGCCGACTGGCCCCGGCGGCACGCCGGGGCCGGGCCGGGCTCTACCGGCTGGAGGACGTCTTCGCCGCCGAACGCGCGACGCGCCGCCGCCACTGACACCGACCGCCGGATCACCCAGGGGGCGGCTACTCCGAAAGGAGTGGCCGCCCTTTCTTTGTGCGCGCTCGCACGAACTGGTTGCGCTCTCGCGCGCTCTCGATCACAATGGAGGCAGCGGCGGAGCCGTGCCCGCATCCCTCCGGATCCCTCCCGGGCACGGCTCCGCCGCTTCCTACTGCCGGTTCCCGCCGGGACGGCCCGCGAACGACCTGGTTCAGCGGGGCCGCGCGGATCCGCGCCGACTCTCGGGGCCGATCCGGCCGTCCGCGTACGAACAGGAGTGATGCCCCGATGACCACACCGCCCCCGCTCTCACCGATCCCGACGTCCTTCCCCGATGTGGAGGACATCGTCGTCGACTTCCTCAGCGACGCCCACAGCGGACTGGGGCCGAACGTCCACGTCGGCCAGTCCCCGCCCGCCGGGTTCAACGGGACCCAGGCGGCGGTGCTCGTCTCCCGTCGCGGCGGCGCCTGGGTCGAGGACCTCCAGGTCGACGAGCCGATGATCGAGCTGGAGGTGTACGGCGCCACCAAGGCGGCGGCCCACCTCCTCGCCAACCGGGCGCGCGGCGTCCTGCTCCCGCTCCGGAGCAAGGAGATCGGGCCGGCCGCCCCCGGCGGGATCACCACGGTGGTCACGGATGTGGCCGAGCTGGACGGGCCGCGCTGGCAGCCGGACTTCATCCACGCGGGCGCCAATCGCTACATCTGCGTGATCCGCTTCACCCTCCGGGTCCGCTGACCCGCCCCTCCCCCCTCCCCCGCGGCTCCGAGCCGCCCCCGCAGACCGGGCCCCGCCCTCCCCAGGACGGGGCCTTTGCCGTGCCCACGGCAGCCCGCCCCGGGCGGTCACGACCGGCCCCGGGCACCCACCACCGCACCACCGCACCACCCACACCCACACCCACACCCACACCCAAGGAGCCCTCTATGGCAGGCAATTCGTCCGAGATCCGCGTCGCCGGTACCGGCCGCGTCCTCGTCGGCGCGGTCGGCGCGGCGGCGCCCACCACGTTCTCCGCCAACCCCGCGGCGGACTGGAGCGCCGCGTGGACGGACCTCGGCTACACCACCACCGACGGCGTGACCTTCGCCAAGAAGGACAAGCTCGACCCGGTGGAGACCTGGCAGGCGATCAGCCCGGCCCGGTTCGTCTACTCGGACCGCGATCTGACGCTGAAGTTCGCGATGCTCCAGTTCAACGAGAACACGCTGCCCTTCTTCATCGGCGGGTCGAAGAGCGACGTCAAGCCGGTCGGTACGAATACCGGGGTCTACAGCATCGACATCCCGGACGGCCCGACCTTCGACGAGCGGGCCCTGGGCCTGGAGTTCACCGACGGGAAGGAGATCACCTACCGCTTCGTCATCCCCCGCGGCCAGGTGACGACCGCCGACGACGTGAAGCTGGCCCGCAAGTCGGCCGCGTCGCTGGGCGTCACCTTCACCGCCCTCTCCCCCGGCACGACCGGGCCGCTGGCCACCTTCTACATGAAGGACCCGGCGTACGCGGCCCCGCCGGTCACCCCGTAACACCCCGCACGGGGCGGGGCGGGGCCCCCGCCCGGGCCCCCCCCCCCCCCCACCCCCCCCCCCACCCCCCCCCCCCCCCCCCGCGGAACCCCAAGCGGAAACCCGCCCCCGGGAGAAAAAAACCCCCCCCGCGGGCGGGGGGTATTAAAA